>JAHISI010000017.1 GCA_018818345.1 Patescibacteria group bacterium
AAGAATACTACCCATCGAAGCAGCTAAGCCAACAGCAATGGTTGAAATATCACACTTAATGTAGTTCATGGTATCTAGAATAGCCATACCAGCAGTAATAACCCCACCAGGGGAATTTATGAACATTTGAATAGGCTCATCAGGATTCTCTTTCTCTAGGAAAAGCAATTGAGCAACAACAATGTTTGCCATCTCAACATCAATCACACCAGTGACAAATATAATTCTATCCTTGAGAAGTCTAGAGTATATATCATATGCTCTCTCACCCTCCCTATCCTTTTCAATGACAGTTGGTATTAAATACATAATATTTAACAGATTAAATTAATTAATCCTTATGCATCTCTCCCAAAACCTCTTTTATGAATGCTTCGAAAGCCTTCTGCTTAAGATCTACATTCTTAACATATGCTTGCCAATTTTCATCATCATATACACTCATATCTGTACCCTTAGGAGCATTCTTTTTCAACTCCTCTATCCTTTGTGCTAATTCTGCATCATTCATATCAATATTATGCTCTTTCATATACATCTTTAAGAATGTATCTGTTTGCAAAGCCTCTTTAGAATCATTCTCCCAAAGCTCTCTCATCTTCTCAATAGTTAGATTTTGTGATTTCATGAACTCTTCTGCCTTTACACCTTTTTGTTCCATATCATATCTAAATGATCTTTCTCTCTCTCTTGCTTCATACATAATTGCAGGTTTTGGTATATCAATCTCACAAAGCTTAATAGCTTCATCTAAAGCTTTCTCCTGTCTCTTGTGTAAAAGCATATGCTCCTTTTGAGCCTTCATTGCTTCTTCAATCTGTTTTCTTAACTCCTTCATATCCTTAACCTCGGGAAGCTCAATCATCTTTGCTACTTCTACTGCCCAAGCATCATTGATTTCCTTCTCCTTGGTCTTGTAATTCTTCTTAATATCATCAATAGCTTCATCGATCTCCTTCTTGGTAATTGTAGCCTCTTCTTTTTCAACCTTTATCTTTTTTAGATTTGCCAATTTGAATTCTGGCATTACGGTAACAGCAATTGTTAATACAACGTCCTTGTCTACTTCTAACTTAGGGATTTCCTTGTACTCAGGAGGAGCAATTGGATCTAATGCTTCTTTCTGTATAGCTGTGGAGATATACAAAGGAGCAATCTTTTCCAAAGTCTCTAATCTAACTGATTGACTTAATTGTGTTTCAACCATCTTTGTAGGAACTTTGCCTTTTCTAAAACCTTTGATATCAGTATCTTTAACCTTGTCCTTCATCATAGCCTCATAGCTTTGATTAAAACTATCTTTAGGTATGGTAATTGTAAATTCAATCGTATCCTTGCCTACATCTTTTCTCTGGTAAAAATCGTTCATTTTTTAATAGTTTTAACTTAATATTTAGTCCGAAAAGTCTACACTTTTTTGTATAATTTGTCTAGTTTTGCCGTTATGACAAGCCTTTGCTCTGAAGTCCATAGCGGTGTACACGTAAGTAAGGTTAGTCTGTAATCGTCTGTTTTTTGAAGAATTGAAATATCGTTGGGCTCGACTATTTGAATATCAGTTACAATATATGTGTATGATCCTTCGTCTTGGACAATGTTAATACTGTCCCCTATCTTTACCTTATCCAGATTGAAAAAAGTATTCTTAGCAGGAGGAAGATATTGGAACCTGTGCCCTATGATTACTGAATTCCCTTTTTGTCCAGGATATACTGAAGTTGGAAAATGCCAAAAGCCCTCCATCATTGATTGGGAAGTTGTGCCTTCTGATATTCTCCCAGAGATATTAGCAGTGTCTACGGAAAGATTGGCGTGTAATTCTTCAAGAAGCTTCCTGTCTAGAATGAAATCTTTTCCAATTGATTCCTCTATGGAGTTGGCTGCGAATACCTTGATTTCAAATTTTTCTAGAGTTGGAGAAATCCTAGACAAAAAGTCTATGTATATATTTTTTGATGTACGATATGGGTTTAGATCTTGGAATATCAAGGAGACTCGATTGAATGAAGGATATATGAAAAGGAATCCCAAAAGTGAAATCACCAATAGTATGAGGAATACGGTTATACTAATTTTTGCAGTCTTGTTTAATTGCATACCATGTATTTTACTATCTTTGGGCTACAGTTGCATTAATTTGTGGTTTGTAATATCCTAAATATAGAAGTATATAATTTTAATATAGGTCTAGGATGGCAAATAAGAAGTCCAAAACTATAAATACTGCACCCAAAGAAGTTAAGCAAATTATTAAGAAAGAAAAATCAATGGTAGCTAAAGTGGAAGTTAAAGCACCTAGAGATTCTGAAAAAGTATCTCAGATTGTTGGTGCAATATTCATATTCCTTGGTGTATTGTTGGTTGCCTTTGGCGTCTATTCATTTATTAAGTACAGTGCAACTCCTCAATTAAATGAGACCCTGGTATCTCCATCTGTTTCAGATATCCCATCTATTACAAACAACAGTACCGTAACAGTTAGTGGTAATGCAAATGGTTACGATACAGTATATGTATATGTTAATGGTGAAAAGAACCAGACTGTTAAGGTCGGAAACAAGGGAGATTTTAGTACAGAAGTTACATTAAATGATGAAGGAAAGTACGAGATCACAGTAGCAGGTGTGAAGGGTTTCCCAAAGCGATATCTTTCTGCACAATCCTTAGCTGAGGTAATTACATTGGACAAACAGGCTCCTGTATTAGAAGAGATTAACTATTCTAAGGAAGTAGGAACAGAAACATTCACAGTTACAGGTACTGTAGAAGAAGATGCTCAGGTAATTGTAAAGCGAGGTACAGACTACTACAGCGCAACTTGTGATGCACAGGGATATTTCAAGATTGTTAGTATTGCATTGGATCAAGGCGCAAACGTATTCAATATGGTAATTAAGGATACTGCAGGAAACGAGACTGTTTTAGATGGAGAAATCAAAGTAACCTACTCTCCTGACAGTAGCGTCAATGGAGATGCTGTAACAGATGATTCTCTTCCAGTAGCTGCAGGTGAATTTAGTAGAATGGCAGATTATCTTCTTGGAGATAATTTGGTCCTAGTATTTGGAATCTTGGCATTACTTTCTGGTGTTACAACCACATCAGTTTTGTATTTGAAGTCAAAGAGAGAATAGATCTAATCAAATAACATAGATTGCTTTAGAGGGGATTAATCTCCCCTCTTTTGTTTAAAGCTGATATAATGTGAACAGTAAATTATTCAACATCATTATGGGAAAAATATTTTCATTCAAGGATACAAGTAAAGAGATAAAGGAAGTGGAAAGAAGAGGTCTAGAAGAATTGAGAGAGGCTGTTAAGTACAATGAGAAAGCAGAAAAAACAAAGCCTGTCATAGTTGTTGAATTCTCATGGGGAATGTTGGCTTTAGTAATTTTGATTTTGGCTATTATATTCTTTGGTAATCAACTTGTAAGCGTCGCTATTTTTCTTTTCTTGGGATTTGTATTTACATCTGCTGCAAGACCAGTTATTAATTGGCTTATTTCAAAACGAATACCAAGAGGTTGGAGTGTTACAATAACATATTTTGTAGCCGTAATTTTAATGCTTTCAATCCTTTCTGTTGTCATTATCCCACTTGTAAGTCAGCTTTCTGATTTAGTCAAAGTCTTTCCGGGTTGGGTTGAACAACTTGTCGCTAACTTCAATGGATTTACATTTGGTAGCATAACAATTGACTCTGCAGCGGTCACACAGTTCGTATCTAATGGACTTCAAACGCTTTCAGTTGGTGATAGCTTCAAAAATATTGCGGGTGCTGTTACAAGTGTATTTGGTACTACTGGATTAATGGTATCTTCACTAATACTTTCCATATATCTTTCCTTAGAGCATGACTCAATATTGGAGTTTGGGTTAATCAAAGTTGTCTCCGATGAGAAGCGAGATAGAATTAAGAAGTTGGTGCTGGATGTTGAAAGAAAATTAGGTAGATGGATGCTTGGACAAGCAACCGTAAGTACAATCGCAGGTGTGTTCGCTGGAATTTTGTTAACAATATTTCAGGTACCATTTGCACTCCCATTAGCATTGCTAGTTGCTTTGCTTGATGCAGTTCCAGGGATTGGAGCAACTATTGCAGTTGCACTGTGCGCATTAATTGCATTAATAACAGTTGGACTTTGGCCTGCAGTTATATTGCTTGCGATATTCTTAGTCTATCAACAGATAGAAAATAATTTCATAATTCCAAAAGTAATTGGTAATGCCATTGGTTTTAAACCTGTCATTATCATGCTCGGTGTATTCACATTCCTAATCCTTTTTGGGATTCTAGGTGCTTTAGTAGCGGTACCTTTGATGGTAATGTTACAAATATTCTATGAGTTCTATATCGACTTGCAAAAATTAAAAGCTAAAGGTATTGTTTAGTATATATACCATTATTATTTAACTGCCCAGTAAATGGAAAACTCAATACCAAGAAAGAACAATATATTCTTTTTTGAAGATTTCTCAGCTAAAGAATTGAATGAAAACAAGGTTGGTCGAAAGGGCCTTAGTCTTTTCACTCTTAAAGAAATGGATGTTCCAGTTCCTGAATTTTTTGTTGTTGCAAGTAGTGTATACACCGAATTTTGTACTAAGGCGTTGAATGACAGGAAAGAAAAACTTTTAGAAAAAGGTAAGAATCCTGAAAATGAAGAAGTCCTTAAAGCTTTGTTAGATGAAGATTTCTCGAAGGAAGTACAAGAAGATATTTTAAGTGCATATACTCGCCTATCTGGTTTCTCCGATGCTTGGGTATCTGTACGATCCTCAGTTGTATTCCCTGCTAATGATAATATCTCTTTTAGTGGAATATTTAGTACTGAACTTAATGTAAGAAAGTATGAAGATCTAAAGAGTGCAATTAAAAAGGTCTATGGTTCTCTCTTTACTGATGATGTTGTGGCATATGCTAACAAATTAGATATTGATCTCGCTGAGGTTAAACTTGCTGTGGTTGTACAGAAGATGGTACAAGCAGAGATTTCAGGTGTGGTATTTACAGTAGATCCAATTACGCAAGATGATACCAAATTAGGTATTGAAGCGGTGTATGGTCTTGGTGATGTTATATCTACTGGAGAAGTTACTCCTGATTCTTACCTATTGAATAAACGAGACCTTAGTATTTTGGAAAAACATATTGCTCCTCAAGAGTGGATGAAGGTTAGAACTATGAATCCTTCTCGTGGAAGAAGAGGTAATGAGGAAAAGATTAAGATCTCAGCAGGTTGGAGTCACAAACAGAAATTGAATGACAAAGATATACA
>JAHISI010000018.1 GCA_018818345.1 Patescibacteria group bacterium
GATCCAGAATACTCTTTCACTATGGCCCCATCCACTTACAGGAGGCATACCATATTCCAACATCTCTACAAAATCAATATCCAACATCTGTGCTTCATCATCCCCACCCTCTCTTAAAGCCTGTTGCTCCAAGAATCTATCTAACTGATCTTGAGGATCATTAATCTCAGAATATCCATTACCTAATTCACTACCAGCAATAACCACCTGGAATCTTTCTGTTAGTTCAGGATTATCCTTATGTGATTTTGCCAAAGGAGAAATAATCTTAGGTTGGTTAACCAAATATGCAGGACCAGAAATTGTTGCTCGAATAGCTTTCCAAAGCGTATCAATCATTCTATTCCTATTCACATCCCCACCCATCTCAATATGGTTATCCTCAATAGACTTCATTATCTTCTCATCTGAGTCATTAAAGATATCAATATCAAATCTTTCTTTAATAACTGTTGTGTAATCAATCTCCTTCCATTCATCAGCTAAATCAAAGGTATGACCTCTGGTTGTAAACTTGGTTCTACCATATACCTTGTTAGCAATCTCTAAGAACAATCTTCTTACTAAATCCATATTGTCTCTGTAATTTGCATATCCCCAATACCATTCTAATTGGTAGTATTCTTGAAGATGCTCATCATCCATACCCTCATTTCTGAAGTTAGGGCCTAATGTATATACCTTCTCGAAGCCACCACCTATCAATCTCTTCTGATACAATTCTGTAGAAATTCTAAGGTAGAAATCTTGGTTCAATGCATTGTGATGTGTAATGAAAGGTGCTGCGTCAGCTCCACCAGTTACAGCTTCTAATACTGGAACTTCGACTTCAATGAAGCCTTCATCTCTAAGCATATCCCTCTGTACCTGCCAGAACTTCGCTTTCCTTTCAAACAACTTTATTCTCTCAGGTTCAACAGTTAAATCTAGATATCTTCTTCTAAATATCTGCTCCTTGTTTTCTAATTTTCGTGGAATTGGTCTTAATGCTTTAGAAAGCAATCTAATGTTTTTGACCATAACTGAGATTTCACCTGTTTTGGTTTTACCAATAGTTCCATATACTTCAACAAAATCTGCTAAATCTAAAAGGCTAAGTTTATCAAATCCTAAATATCCTTTTGTAAGATCTTCAACAAGCTCACTTTCTCTGACCATGATCTGGATTGTTCCAGTCTGATCCATTATATTGCCAAACAAAAGCTGTCCATGTTCTCTCCAAGCTACAACTCTACCCGCAAGACAAACTTCTTGTCCTTCGAACTTCTCAAAATTGTTTAATATCTCTCCATTGTGAAATTGTTTATATGACTTCGCAGGATATATCTCCACACCTAACTTCTTGAGTGCTTCGATTTTCTCTAATCTTACTTGTCTTTGTCCGAGCATGTCACTCCTTTGTGTATCCTCCATGAGAACGAATCATATAATTTAAGATAGTAGGATTATATCACAGCTTCAGCACATTATCAGCCTCGAAAGGACTGACCTAGGCCTACCCTTTTCCCTTAACTTTCTACCAAAACCATTGGCTGAAAACGATATCCGCTAACAACGATATAACTTTGCGGAATCAAGGTTTTAGGCTGAAGTTCCACGTTTTTACCTTCTCTGCCTGTAACTTTCTGCTTAGGTCTTTGGCATCCAAAACCTTAAGAATTGTGTGTAACGCTAAGGGTTAGGATCGTTCATATTCTTTGGGAGGACTGACCTAGGTCAGTCCTTTCCGTTGTGATATAATCAAGAATATTAATTTCATCTTTCGACCTATGGAAGATCTTCTACAAAAAGTCACATCTCTCTGCAAAAGAAGAGGTATTATATTTCAAAATTCTGAAATATATGGTGGTATAGGAGGATTCTATGACTACGGTCCTGTAGGTGTAGAGATGAAAAACAATCTCAAAAGGTATTGGTGGAAGAATATGGTAGATAAACGAGAGAATGTTGTTGGTATCGATGGAACAATCATCACTCATCCAAAAGTTTGGGAAGCGTCTGGCCATATTAAGGGTTTTGGTGATGAAGCTGTTGAGTGTAAAAAATGTCATGCAAGATTTAGACCCGAAGATATTGAGGGTAAATGTCCAAAGTGTGGAGGTACAGAATTTACAGAAGCGAAGAAATACAACCTACTCTTTAATACCGAAATTGGAGTTATAGAAGGTGAAAAACTACCTGCATATTTAAGAGGTGAAGCATGCCAAACAATATATCTAGACTTCAAGAATGTCGTAGATTCTACAAGACAACAAATTCCTTTTGGTATTGCACAGATTGGTAAAGCTTTTAGAAATGAAATCACTCCTAACAAATTTACTTTCAGAACCCGAGAATTTGAACAATGGGATATGCAATATTTCGTTCATCCAAATGATATGGAGAAATCTTTTGAATATTGGAAGGAAGAAAGAATGAACTTCTACAAGAAATTGTACCGAAAGCATGAAAATTTGAGATTCTACGAGCATCCTAAGGAGAAATTGGTCTTCTATGCTAAGAAAGCTTTTGATGTTGAATATCTTGCACCATGGGGATGGGCAGAAAATGAAGGTATTCACTGGAGAGCAGACTATGATCTCACGCAACACAGCAAATTCTCAGGGAAAGATCTTTCATACGTTGATCCTCAAACTGGTGAAAAATATATTCCAAATATTGTTGAAACTTCAGGTGGTGTAGATAGGACATTCTTGTTCTTACTCTTAGATTCATATGAAGAAGAAACATTAGAGAATGGAGAAACTAGAACTGTATTAAAGATTAATCCAGAAATAGCTGCATACAAAGCTGCGGTATTCCCATTGGTTTCTAACAAAGAAGAGATTGTAAGTAAAGCTCGAGAAATATTTGAAAACCTTACAGATACCAAAAAGGTACTTTGGGATGCTAGAGGTAATATTGGTAAACGATATCGATATCAAGATGAAATTGGGACTCCATACTGTATAACGGTAGATTATCAAACCTTAGAGGATAATACCGTAACAGTTAGAGACAGAGATACAATGAAGCAAGAAAGAGTTAAGATTGAAGATTTAGCAAATCTCTAAAATCTTGTATTCAAACTTCTTTCCTTTTACCTTGTAGGAAACAACTTTTCCAACTTGAGCTTTTAACAAAGCTTTTCCTAAAGGAGAACCTTCAGAAATATATCCTTTCATTGGATCGGATTCCATTGTGGAAACTAATTTCAAATCTTGTTTTTTTCCGTTGAATTCTACCTTAAACTCAGAACCCACACTTACTTTATTGGGGGTACAAAACTTCTTATCTATAATCTTTGAATTGGCAATCAAATCTTTAAGCTCTTTTATCCTATCCTCAATTGATTCCTTTTCTACCAACATTATACTTAAATCATCAGTATCATCACTTAGATCATTCTGTCTTGCTAAAGCTAAGGCTGCGGATATTTCAGGTTTCTTAACTTCAATTAAATTTTTTAATTCCAACTCTAAGGCAACTTTCTTTTCCTTGGTTAGTAATATTTTTTCTTTCTTCATATTGTTAGGTCCTTAAATTAGAACTCTATAGTCTATTATATAGCTCTTACAAACATTATGTAATATAGTGTGAATTCTTACCTATTAGAGGCTTTCTGCGACTCTCTCCATTGTCGTATTTTTTCATGATCTCCAGAGAGTAGTATTTCCGGCACTTTCCAACCATTAAACTCAATTGGCCTGGTATATTGAGGATAATCGAATGTTTCTCCATCATTGAAAGACTCATCACTTAAGGATTCTTCGTTACCCAAGACTCCCGGAAGTAATCTTGTAATTCCGTCTACTAGGACTAATGATGCCAATTCCCCTCCTGAAAGTACATAGTCTCCTATCGAGAATTCATAGTCTACTAGGTTGTCATGTATTCTTTGATCAAAGCCTTCATATCTTCCACATAGGATTATCATATGGAGATCGGATTTTGTTGAAAAATCTTTTAACTTACTTTGTACTAACTTCTCTCCCTTTGGAGTGGTTATGGCTACTATTGTGTTTTCTTTTTTTAAATCTTGTATTGCTCTGAATATGGGTTCTACCTTTAATACCATGCCTGGTCCTCCTCCACATGGGGTATCGTCTACTGTCTTATGATTATCTTCTGTCCAATTTCTTAAGTTGTGTACATTTATTTCTACCAATCCTTTTTCTTTGGCTATACTGACTATTCCTTTGTTTATATATTCTTCTATTATTTCAGGGAAGATTGTTATGATATCGAATTTCATAGATTTTCATTAAACCATTTATAACTTAATTCTATATCGAAATTCTTTTTAAAGAATTCTTTAAATGATTTTTCCGTTACTGGTGTTTTTATTTCTTTTAACGCTTTTAAGAATTTCACTTTTCCTATTTTCTTGATTAATATCTCAACTGCAAATCCAGCCTGGCTATATGCTTCATCGCCCAACGTTTCAAAAAATTCAAGAAACTTAGAAAATTGCTTTGGTTTTTCATATCTCTCTAATTGTCCAGATGTATATACAGCAATGCCCTCTGTAAACCAGAGTGGCTCAAAACTATCAAAAAGTATCTGACAAAACAGATGACTCAATTCATGTTTAATTAATCCAAAATATTCCCCATCCGAATATTTATGAATGCTATCCTTTTCATAAGCATCTGGAGAAAGAATGTACAAAATTTTGTTAGTTCCCATTGTGTCTCCAACAACCCAGTTCTCAGTTTTTTCTTCCCATAGATCATTAAACGTTTTCCTATCTGGCACGATATGCACTAAAGGAGTATTTTCATTCCACTGGATATCATAGAATTCACACAATTCCACCATTGCTTGATTGTAAAATTTAATAACTTTTTCATCCTGAGATGTTGTTATATTAAACACTTTTGCCATTGGAAAAATATTTTTTAAATATATGGTACCGCTACGGGGAATCGGACCCCGATTATATGATTGAGAATCATACGTCCTAACCGTTAGACGATAGCGGCTTTACGGCTGTAATTCTATCATAAAATGGGTATATTTTGTATCTCTTGACTTATCTCACCCATAATATTAATATGTTCCGTTACTAAATTAAACACCGGGATATATGGCAGAAAACATATACCAAACAACACTGTCCGGTTTTAAAAAATTAAAAGATGAGTTGGTAAAGAGAGAGACAGAGTTACGTTCCAAAATTGCAGACACTATCAACGAAATGCGTAATCAAGGAGACTTAAAGGAGAATGATGGCTACGCTATGGCCTTGGAAAGCCAATATGTTAATGAAGAGAGAATTTTAGAACTAAAGGAAAAGATAAAGACTACTAAGATTGTTAAAGACAAAAGAAAAGACATTGTTGGTGTTGGAGATATTGTTACACTAAAAAATGGTAAAACTGTAAAGTATGAAATTACAGGAGAAGATGATGCCAATCCATTAGAAGGAAAAATCTCATATCTTTCCCCTATAGGTAAAGCTATCATGGGCAAGAAATTAAAAGCAAAGGTTGTCATATCTACCCCAGCAGGAAAGAACGAATATACCATTGAAGCTATCGCTTAATGAATTAGTGTTCCTGATTTAATAATCTCTTCGACAGTTGCTTTTTCCTTCAGAACTTCGCCACCACATATGAAGAAAGATATACCTTTTTTCAAACAAAACTGTGCACAGGTAACATCAATTGGAATATTTTTGTTAGCTTCTTGAACCGCACCATCGGTAATATTGAATAGTCCTGCATATTCAGTCCATGTTAAATCAGTAAATGGTTTCGCATTAGAATTTACCTTTGGATCAGAGTCATATACATAATCTATGTTTGAGATCTTGTAAACAGTATCTGCATCTAACATATCTGCAAAGATTGCAGCATCCATATCAGAACTCCAACCCACTTTCAATCCTCCACTAATCAACGTCCTATTCTTTTCCTCCAGTAGAAATTCATAGGCATCACCTATTCTTTTAGGTATATATGAATCAACATCTTCAAGATAGCCCTGTATTATCGCTGCATTAGTTTGAGTGACAGACATAGCAATATTATGTAGATATTCCTTTTCAGTAATATTGTTTCCAATTCTTCTCTGTAAATCTCTTGAAAGAGCACCACCACCTGTTACTATGACAATCTTGTCATATTCTTCTTTATGTTGAATATACCAATCCTTAAATTTCTTTAATATTGGGAAATTAATATCAAGGTTAGAATCAAACAATATCGATCCCCCTATCTTCACAACTATTTTTTTAGCCATTAAATTGTAAGTATTAATATTAAAGCTAATACAACATACAAAAATGGAAGTATGTAATCTACGAGATGGATTTTGCCTGAGAATCTAATATTCCACATTGATATGACTAGGTAGAAGGCTAAGGCGGCAACAAGAGGTATTACAAATATGTTTGTACTCCAGAAGATTACAGTTATACAGGTTATGAAGATAGCACTAAGTTTGGATATTAGGATTTCTACGAAACCCAGCTTTTTATGTAGCTTCAATGAAAAGAGCAGAAGTACCAATGTTGTAACAAAGAGGACTAAGGCAAAAATCCACATTGAAAGTCCTACTCTTACAAAGATATTGGTAAGAAGGTATAGGATGGTTATGCATATGAAATCGAAGATAGCCCTAGTTGCATTAGCTACAGAATAGATTTTGTTCAGAGAACTTTTTACATTCAGGAAGAGGATTAGGAAAAGTACCATACATATTCCTAAAACAACGTGACCAAGTAGTACATTTCGGTTGAAGTAAAGAAAGGCAAGGATAGCGATATAGAAGAGTAAAGGTAACACAAAGTAGCTAAAGAATCTCTCTTTGAGAGATATCCTAACAATTACATCGCTGTACTTTGAAATCTTTCTTCCTGAATATAGTCTAAATGTCCTGATGAACCAAGTTTCGAGTAGTAACACCCCTAATCCACCCGTTATCGTGAGAGCTATGCCTCTTGTATTTAGAACTAAATAGCTGAAGAACTCCGTTATAGCTAGGAGTATGAATAGATATATAATATCGTTTTGTACTTTTAACCTATATTTTTTCACTGGGCAGTAAAATCTTTAATTAATTAAACCTGTAAATCCATTAAATATTGCTATTGTTAATATTAACCACCATGTCCCTATCGTAAATAAGTCTCCTGTTATATCTTTTAATTTTCCCTTTTTCCAGTATACAAAAATTTCAATACACAACAATACAAAGATCAACGAAACAATCCCAATACTGATTTGATCTCCTACGTTTGCATTCGTAAGACTTAAAAATATACTCGCACCTTTACTACTTCCTTCATCAGGGAAATATTCAGTAATATCCAATTGAGCAATATTTCCTTGTAAATCGGAAGCCATAATTACAACTTTGTTTCCTAATCCCTTCACAGGGACTTCAACAATTATCTCTGTTTTATTCTCTGATGTGACAGGGATCGTTACAGATCCATTTATTATTCTCAAATCTGTCCATGTATCATCTATCTTAAAGCTCAATACATATACATCATCTGAGAGTTTTACAGATATGGAAGAAGTAGAAATCTGAGGAGGAGTTGAGTCTACTGTAAAATCAACTTTTTCAGATACCGTACTTTCCCCCTTTATCTGTGCTTTAAGAATATGAGATCCCTCAGACCAGTCACTTCCTTTGTCAAACTCCCAGTTACTACTGTTTGATGATGTCTCTCCAACAACTTCTGATTGATCATATACTTGTACTGTATACTCACCATCACTATTTGTGACCTCTCCTTTTACATTAATCCCTGGGTCTGTAGATATTGAGGATTGAGAAGGAGATGTAATCATGATGCTTTTGATATCTCCATGTTCAGTTCCAATGACTGTTCCACCTGACGTTGTTGTTTTAGTGGTACCTACGGTGGCACTAGCGACCTCTGTAGTAAGATTTCCAAACATTTGGACTACTAGGGTCGTTTGCTTCCCTAGGAGCACTCCTTGGACCACAGCCACTCCAATATCCTTGTAATTTGCACTCATAATATTGGCTGCATGTGTTGGGCTTGCCATCCATGCTTCATGTACACCTTCAGCAGTTTGAAAACCTTTCGCGAGATTTTCTCCAGCATAGACATAGTCATAGCCCTCGGCACGTATAAACTGCCATGGGGTTTCTCCATTAGGACCGAAGTGATCCCAATATTGTTCTTCAAACATGTTGTTTGCCTTAGCTAATGCAGCTGCAGCTAGTTTGGAATTATCTTTGAGTGTATTTAAGCCATTTGCAGATCTCTCCTGATTTGTAAGCGATATGATATTGCTTGGTGTAATATTACTTGCCTGTGCTTGATCTATGCCAAACACTCCACCAAAACTATTAACAAATACTAAAAGAAGGGAATACGCTACCAAAGCTATTTTTCTTAAGAGGTAAGGTTTGTACTTATTCTGTTGAGTTGGAATAAAGAAGTTCTTCATATTGGGCGTTTATATATTTATTCAGTTTAAGGTATTTAAACGAAATAGTCGAGTTATTTCTAAGAAAAATTCTGAATCTATTTTAAAAAGCATAAGGACCCATTTTATTGGGTCCTTTTCATTTACCTTATCTGCAAATAAATACCGGCGGTACTTACTTTACTGCAGCCTTCAAAGCCTTTCCAGGTTTGAATGCTGGAACTTTTGTCTCAGGTAATTGAATCTTTGCAAGAGTCTTAGGATTGATTCCTGTTCTTGCTGCTCTTGTTCTGACTTCAAATTTACCGAAACCTGTCAAAAGAACAGGTTCACCGTTCTTTAGAGATCCAGAGATTGCTTCTAGAACTGCGTCCAAAGCATCACCTGCTTGTCTCTTTGTTAAACCTGTTGATGCAATTTTATCAACTAAATCTTTTTTCAACATAATGATGGCCTCCTTTCTTAAGAGATACTATGCCAGATGCCAAATATTAATAGGGTCTCTGTGCATATCCAACTTAAAAATAGGTTATATCAAGCTAATCGTCAAGCATATGTTTTACTACAGGACCGATGCAGATATGTACAAAAACTTTGTTACGATGGGCTTTCTGAATGATTCAAAATTTGAAACATAAAAGCTAAGCTTAAATTGTTAGAAAACACAAAAAACTAGTGATTTTGCCTTTATTAAAGCGTTTCCACGCACATAGCTATATGTTTCATTATCTAAAGAAACTTCAGCTAAGCATTGGTATATCGAACAAAAAGGGGAAGCATATAACTGTGCTTCCCCTATAGCAATAACTACTAGAAGATACGCCCTAAAAGGCTATCTTGCTACTTCTACTGCTCTTGTTTCCCTAATTACAGTGACCTCAACATTGCCTGGATAGCTCTGTGTTTTCTCAATAGCTTCTGCAATTTTCTTTGCCATCACCTTTGCTTCATCGTCTGAGACCATAACTGGTTTAACAATTACTCTCAATTCTCGACCTGCTCTGATAGCGAAGACATCATCTATTTTGTCACCCGCTACATCCTTTGCAGCATTTTCGATACCTTCGATTCTCTGTATATACTGCTCGTAGCTATCTTTTCTAGCACCTGGTCTTGAACCAGAGATTGCATCTGCAAGATATACTACAACAGCTTCTACAGATGTAGGCTCGATATCAAGATGGTGAGACTCAATAGCATTAACAAGTTTGTCATTTAATAGATACTTTCTAGCTACCTGTCCTGAAATATGATGGTGAGGGAGATCAACCTTGTGAGTTAGAACTTTACCAACATCATGAAGTAATGCAGCTCTCTTTACCAAAGTTACATCTGCACCAATTTCTGCAGCCAATACCTCTGCTAATCGTATAACTTCAATTGTATGAGACATCAAAGATTGTCCATAACTGGTTCGATATTTCATCTTACCAATTAGTTTCAAAAGACCAATATCAATATCTGGCCATCCTGCTTCTTCTGCAAGAATTTCACCATTTTTCTTAATTTCTAATGAAATTTCATTCTTTGCTTTTCTTACACATTCTTCAATAGCTCCTGGATGGATTCTTCCATCTCCTATGAGCTTAGTCATAGCTACAAAAGCTATTTCTCTTCTCAATGGATCAAATGAGGAAAGACCTATGGAAGTTGGAGATTCATCTACGATGACATCAACTCCTGTGATCTGTTCAAATGCTCGAATATTTCTACCCTCTTTACCAATGATTCTTCCCTTAACTTTCTCATCCTCAACCTTAATACTCTTTGTAGTAGTCTCACCAACATAGTCGGTAGCAACTCTCTGCATTGAGTCAACGAGGATATGTTTTGCTTTTTCGTCAGCGATAGCTTCAATATTCTTTTCAGCTTGTCTAATTTTCTGAGCTTCAAATCCCTTAAGATCCTCTTCTATTTCCTTCTTAAACTTCTCAGTAGCTTCCTCTCTTGGAAGACCAGAGATTTTTTCTAATTCTGTCTTAAGTTGAGTTCGAGTATCTTCTACTCGTTTCAAAGCCTCTTTTAATTCTCCTTCTTTAGATTCTAATTCTCCACTCTTGTCATCTAAAATCTTGGATCTTTTGTTTAAGGTTTTTTCTCTTTCGATTAAGATTTCCTCATGCTCCGTATTCTCTCTTCGCATGTCTTTTAATCTCTTCTCTTCTCTCTCTCGAAGTTCTGCCATTTCATTTTCGGCATCTTCAAACTTCTTACTCATCATTTTTTTTGCGGCTGCTTCTATCTCTGCTTCAGGTATTTTGTTAACGTTTACCCACTTAAATACGTATTTAAGTACAGCGACAGAGCCTCCAGCACTTGCCAATATGGCAACAATTATTGCTAATGCTTCCATTATGCTCTCTATTTAAAATTTAATATGTCCCCTTAAACGCTTTTGTGAAATGAAACAGCCGAAGGGCTGCTTTTTAATGAATTACTTTCTTTAATTTTATTAGAAATCGATTTCATAAAATTAACAATCATTACAAATACATTCAATAGTATAAAAGTGTTTAATCATAGGACTTTGTAATGATATCATTTTTATGGGAATTCCTCAACGACAAGATTAGAGACTAGAATTTAGTCCCTCTATCAACCTCTGGTAATATCTCAAATTGTGTATAGTAGCTAAGGTCATACCCGTAGCTTCACCCACCTTAAGCATCTGATGCACATATGCCCTACTATGATTCTTACAAGTATAGCAATCACATTTAGAATCAATAGGCCTCTCATCAATAGCATAATCCTGATTGGTAATCCTTAAAACCTCATCATCAATATCAGAAGAATACAAAGTACCATGTCTAGCGTTTCTAGTAACAAGTACAGTATCAAAAACCGTATATCCTATCTTTGCGGCTCTACGAATATCCTCAGGCTTCCCCACTCCCATTGCATACTTAAACTTATCCTTTGGGGTATTATCTATA
>JAHISI010000019.1 GCA_018818345.1 Patescibacteria group bacterium
GATATTAAAAATATTTTTAATGTGTTATCCATAAACGCTATTATACACTATCTAATTCTTTGTAGATAGAACAAATTAAGGCAGAGAGTAGTGACACTCCAACAATAGTAATGGTAGGAGTAACTACAAAGCTAGCAATTTCAATGGTTCCCCAACTTATTCCTTCAAATACATAATCATTAATATATAACCCTGTCATAAATATTTTCAAAAGAAAGAAAACTCCAACCAGTAATATTGCTGACATCAAAAAATGTGTCGGGAAATTTGCTTTGATTGTAAGGAATTTGAGTAATGGACCCGCTACCATTACCGTTAAGGTCAATATCAGTATTGAGACAAAAAAATACAATGGAATAGTTGGTAGAACAATACCCTTGTTAAACAATCCAATAACAAAGAATAGGATTAAAAAGTATACAAACAAAGATTTGATAAATTGCTTCATATTTAGCAGTAAAAATATTAAGACATAAATAATATATCACACCATCATAGACATGAATAGTTTGTTTAAGTATACTGATTGTATCGAAACTGCCTAATGAAAAACTATTCTAAAACTAAAATAATAGCCACTATTGGACCATCTTCTTGGGATGCTCCCATATTAAGGGAGATGTATTCTGCTGGAATGGATATTGCTAGAATAAATGCATCCTTTGCTGATTTTGCAGAATTAGAAAGAGTTTCAAACACTTTAAGAACCACTTCACCAAGAATTGGAATCATGCTCGATACCCAAGGGCATAAGATAAGAGTAACTGGCTTAGATCATGAAATAACCGTAGACGGTGAAATCTCAATTCCAAATACCTTTAATATCACATATCCTGATTTATACAAAGACGTATCTGTGGGAACAAGAATCCTATTAGACGATGGCAATATTCAATTAGTTGTTAAAACTATACAAAACACTGAAGTAATATGTACTGTAACACAACCTGGCATATTGAAACCAAACAAGACTGTAAATATCCCTGATGTTAATTTAAACTTCCCAGCTATAACAGAAAAGGACAAGGCAGATATTCTTTTTGCCGTTGAACATAGATTTGATTTCCTCTCTCTCTCTTTTGTTAGAAATAAAGAAGATATTCTTACAATAAGAGAATTAATAAGGGAGAGTAACATCAAGTTAATAGCTAAAATTGAAAATGTCCAAGGAGTAGAAAATTTTGACGAGATACTTTCAGCAACAGATGCCATTATGATTGCAAGGGGAGATCTTGGAGTTGAAATACCATTTGAAAAGGTTCCAATATTACAGAAACAGTTCATATACAAATGTAGACAAGCTGGAAAACCTGTTATTGTTGCAACTCAGATGCTTGAATCTATGAAAGATTCAATACAACCTACTAGAGCTGAGATATCAGATGTTGCGAATGCTGTAATGGACGGTGCAGATGCTTTAATGCTTTCTGCAGAAACATCTACAGGGAAGAATCCAGTAGTAGCTGTGGCTACTATGCAAAAGATCGCAAAAGAAGCTGAATCAGTATTACAACAAAGTCCAATCTATGGGCATACGTCAGCACCTTTAGAAGTTGATGAATTATGTAGGAATCTATGTGATATTTCTGAGAGTATGAAATTGAAGGGTATTGTAGTTATATCCAATACAGGACAAACAGTGTTAAGTCTTTCAAGGCATAGACCCAATGCTCCTGTATGGGAGATTAGTAGTTCATTAGAACAGATCAGACACGATTCCTTACTTAATGGGGTTACTGGTTTCTTTCTTAAAGATCTACCTCAGGATAGGGATGAGTGTACTCAACATGCTGTAGAAGTGGTTTATGCACAAGGGGAGTTGGATTTAAACGATAAAATTGCTATTATTAGCGGTAGTTCTATAAGACATAATACAACTGACGCTATTTTAGAGATAGTTCAAGTTAAGAATGTCTTATCCAGATAACACGGTGACGTAGCCAAGTTGGTTAAGGCCGCGGTCTGCAAAACCGCTATCATGGGTCCGAATCCCATCGTCACCTCCATTTAATGATTGAAAATCTAACTCTTTTAGATTAGAATAGCGTAAATTATGCCGAGATGGTGGAACTGGCAGACACGCGGGACTTAAAATCCCGTTCTAGAAATAGAGTGAGGGTTCAAGTCCCTCTCCCGGCATATTCAAAAAGAAATTACTAATCAGCCTCATCAAACTTATCCTGATCCTTGTTCCCACACTTAGGACATACCATTTCTCCTTTATACAATCCTTCATATACATAACCACATACTAAACACTTCCATCTTCTCCATGAGCTATCTAAACCATGAGGAGGAGGTTCTTTAACTACAAATTCATCAGGATTAACAGGTGCAACATTAGAAGTAATATCAGGCACAGGTGTTGGAGTAGGTGTAGGAATAGTATTCTGTTGATTACTCTTTAATATATCCTCCATCTTTAATATTTTTTAAAATTAAATCATAAGTCTCCTTCTCATTCATATGGGAAGAATCTATGACAATATCATTGTACTCGCTGGGATCTGAATAATTAATACCCTGAATATCATAATACCTTCTATAATCCATATTATATCGCTTAACCAAGTCTAACCTCATTCGAATATATGGAATAATATTTTTGTAACTTATCTCAAAACCATACTTCGTCATAGCTCTCAGTGTTCTAACATGCAAATTGGCTTCAATCCAAATCTTCACAGTACAAGGAATTTCTTTCTTAGTAGCTAATGCTGCAAAGTTCTTAGACTCAATCAACACATTGGGAGATTCACTCTCTTGGAAAATAATTTCATCTACCTTTTTATCCAATTCTTTTAACAATATCTCATTTTCCTGGAAATATGCACGATCATTATTTGCATAGCCCTCCTCTTCTAAAAGCTTTCTAAAGATTCCACCACCATATACACGCTTCAAATTGAAATGTTCTGCTAACATCTTAGCAATAGTAGAACTACCACTACCACCAGGACCACCTATTACAAAAAGATATCCTAAATCTTTAGATCTAATCTTTTGATTCATACACTAATTATAGTATATTAATAATCAGACTATGTCCAATCAAAATATTGCCCAAAAACGAAGAACAAAAAAAATACTAACAGGTCATAAACCAGATAGTATCATACTCATATTTGCCATAATGATGGCCGTATTTGGTGCAATAATGATATTTGATGCCAGTGTATACCAAGCCAATACTGTTTTTAATGATCAATTCTACTTTTTAAAATCCCAACTTGTATGGTTAGTAATGGGTATAATACCTGCAGTATTAATATATTTCTGGGACTATCGTAAAATCCTTAAGCTTGCATTTCCAGCATTAATCATAACTATTGTACTGCTCGTACTCGTACTTGTACTTGGAGAAGCCCTCAATGGGTCAAAACGATGGTTTGCCATAGGTTCACTACCAAAGATACAACCTGCGGAATTTGCAAAGATAACCTTGATTATGTACCTCTCAAGTTGGCTTGCCAAAAGGGATTACAAATACAAAGATTTTAAATCGGCATTAAGAGAAGGATTTGTAAAAAATCTTTTGGGTTTCTTGGCCATCCTTGGTACAGTAGCAGTATTGATTCTCTTAGAGCCAGATCTTGGAACAACTATGATCCTTTGTATCACTTGCTTCATCATGTTCTTAATGGCAGGGGAGGATAGGACACACACATTGGCATCTGGCTCTGCGTTACTCCTGCTTGTACCCGTTGCAGCATTGGCAGCAATACTCGAACCATACCGGCTTAAGCGGGTTATGACCTTTATGAGCTTACTATTCACAGGTAAAGTTGCCGACCCTCAGGGTAGTGGATATCAAATGCAACAGATATTAATAGGTATTGGATCAGGGGGAATATTTGGAACGGGTTTTGGTCAATCAAGGCAAAGGTTTGGCTACCTAGTTGAAAACACTGCATTCACAGATTCAATATTTGCAGTAATACTTGAAGAGTTAGGCTTCTTAGGGGGTACCCTCATTATAATTGCATGGCTAGTATTCCTTTGGAGAGGATTGAAAATTGCCATGGGAGCACCAGATAAACAGGGACGATTACTTGCAGCAGGAATTACGGTATGGCTTGTGATGCAAACACTTTTGAACATTGCGGCCAATGTTGGATTCATACCTCTAACAGGAATGCCTATACCATTGCTTAGCTATGGAGGTTCTAGCACTATCGTTTCCCTCATAGGAATTGGTATACTATTAAATATTAGTAAATACTCGAATATTCAGAATGGACAAACAAAAGTTAACTAAAAGAATATTGATCACAGGTGGTGGATCTGGCGGACATGTATCTGCTGCACTTTCAATCATATCTTCACTTCAGGAAAAATATCTTTTGGACAAAGAACATTTCCTCTACGTTGGAGGAGATTTGGGTATGGAGGGAGAAAGATCAGGAAATTCAATTGAACAGAAATTGATGAAGGGAAAAGATTTCAATTGCAAATATATTAGGCCGGGCAAATTACAAAGGACTTTTTCATTTAATACCATAAGACTTTTATTTAGAACTGTGTTAGGTCTTTTGGATTCGTATAAAATTGTAAAAGCATTTAAACCAGATATTGTAATATCAACAGGCGGATTTGTTACCGTACATGTTTGTTTAATGGCAAAACTTTTCAAAGCAAAGATATATTTACATGAACAAACAGCTACTGTTGGTCTAACAAACAATCTTGTTGGGAAGGTTTCTGAAAAAGTATTCATCTCCTTCGAATCCTCAAGAAAGTATTTTACAAAAGCTGAAACAATATTAACTGGGAATCTTGTTAGAGAAGATATTTTCAATACCAAAGGACAAGGGAAGTTAGCCGATACTCTGAAAATAATGAAGGAACAACAAGATCAATATCCAATTATATATATCTCTGGAGGAGGTCTAGGATCTCATTTGATCAATGATACCGTGAAAGAATGCTTATCCTTATTACTTCAAAAATATCAGATAATTCTTCAAGCAGGTGAAAACAAAGTATTTAAGGATTTCAAGGCTCTACAAAATGCGAAAGCTTCATTGCCAAAGGAACTACAAGCCAGATTCCTACCTGTTACATATGTTCAAGGTCATGATATTGGTTATTTATTAAACAATATTGATTTGTTTGTTGGAAGAGCAGGGGCTAATACGGTATATGAAATGGGGGTATTACAAATTCCATCTATTTTCATACCAATACCCTGGGTTACACATAACGAACAACAAAAGAATGCAGAAGTTTTGGTTAAATTGGGATTAGCGGAAATAATTCAGGAAGGAGAGCTTACTTCAGGATGTCTTGTATTGAGAATAGATAGATTTTTTAAAAGGAAATTGGAAATAAATAGGGAAGAGTTAAAGAAGGTGTTTAAAAC
>JAHISI010000020.1 GCA_018818345.1 Patescibacteria group bacterium
CTTCTTGCTACTAGAAATACCTCTATCTCTACCCTTATACATTCCAATCTAGGAGCAGTTCAAGGAGCATTACTTTATGACTCAAACAATGTAAAAGGATATTGGTTTGATATCTTGATGAGCAAATTTAACCAAAATATTGAGAGCTCAACATCATTCGAAAATATTACAACTAGTGTAGCTACTGATTGTCCTGAGGGAACATCCTGCTACAAATCTTCAGAGGAAGATATAACCATCCCATCAGGATACGTATGTGACAAACCAACACTCATTGTATCAAAACAAAATATATATATTGAACCAAATATAACTAGCGATCTAGATACTCTCTCAGGATGTATCTTTTTAGCAGGAAATAACATTGAGATTCTGGATGGAAACCATCTTTCGAATGGTAGTGTAATAGAATATGACTACATTGAAGGATACATGATAGCTGAAAATCAAATAATCTTCCCACTTGTTGACGAAGGAGAGAGCCTTAGAGATGGTGTAGAAATATTTGGAGGGGCAATTGCATTAGGATTAGATCCTGCAACAGGTGAAAGCGCATTCTCAGTGAAAAGAAATCTTAGACTATTTAGTCAGATCAATCCAGCTGTAGTATTAACCTATGATAACAAATATACTAATATCTCAACTATATTCTTTGGAGTTGAAGCTCCAATATATAGACAAGAGGTCGGGTTTAAATCATTTTAATTTGATATACTAAATATATGAAAAAAGAAACATACTCAGCGCAGGCCCTGGCAATAGCAATGGTGGTATTGGTAGTATCTTCAATATTAGCAATCTCTATATATTCTAGAGTCTCTAAAGACAAAACTCTTTCACTAGATGAAAGAAACTCAGCAGAAGCATTAGAGGTATCAGACCTAATACTAAACTATCTAACTGCAGCTCCAATTGACTCAACAATTGAGACCATAGAAGACACAGGAATACAGAATTTAAATGATCCAACTGGTATCACCCTAACAGAAAGTGCTACAAAAACAGAAATCAGTGATTTGCTTGATAGCTTCCAAGGGGTTACAAATAGTTTAGATAGTCTAAGTATTTGTCCATTAAATGTATCAGACAATACATATTCCTTGAATATTAGAAAAGCCGATTTAGATACATACTTTGAGGTAAGACCTGGTCAGATTATGGCACTACCAATAAAGAATACTCCACTTGGAGAGGATTGTAATACAACCTTAAGAGCAACAGTTCGTGGGGATAGTGGAGCGGCTTTTTCAATAACAAAAATTTATGCAAAAGGATATAACACCGAAGGATTTGCCACATATTACAAACCATACTCTGAGGATGATGTGCTTAACTATTGCTTTGCTGCTTCAGGCATATGTAATAACGAAGCCACATTGGGTGGCGGATTAAACTGGATACCATTTGCCGATGATAACTCTACTTCTTTAAATATAGATTTAAATGACAACACATATGCTTCTGATGACTATGTATTAGATGAAGTAAAAATAACCGCAATTGGAGGTACTATCGGAATCGCATACGGTATACCAACAGCATGCACGGAGGAATTAAATATGATTAATATCCAAGCAGGCGCTAATTGTAGTGGTACATATAGAGGGAAATCAGTACTAATTCCTAAGAAACAATGGGAAGTTCCAATCTTCAACTATGTACTATTCAATGGTGAAGGAACTCTCTAAAAAGTAATTTACACAAAACTAGTCTTGAAGTATAGTATATAAATATGCCCACTAATCGATATTGCATAAAACTTGGCGGAGAATCAGGTCAAGGTATAAATACCTTAGGAATACTACTAAGCAGAGCAATCAAATCCATAGGATATAACATATTTTCATATAGAGAATATCCTTCTTTAATAAAAGGTGGCGTTGCATCATATCAAATTGATTTCTCAAACCAATACATTGCCTCATCTTCTAAAAACTGTAATATACTAACAATCTTAGATCCAGAGGCTGTACATGAATATCTACATTCACTTAATCCCAGGGGAATCCTTTTGTATGACGATTCAAAAGTAGAATTCACACCTGAAGAACAAGCCTGGATTACACAAAATCAAATACATGTAATATATCTAGATTCAGAGAAAATGGCAGTAGAAGCAGGAGGAAGCCCAATAATGGCCAACATTGTCATGACAAGCTTCCTATGGAAACTACTTGAATTTAACCCAGATGATTTGGCAAATATAGTTAAGGAAATCTTTGCTTCAAAAGGAGAAGAAATAATAAATAAAAATATCCTTTGCCTTAATGCAGGATATAATACTGCTGAATTTAAAGATGAATATTCTCAAAGGGCATATATTCCAACATTACCAACAGAAAAGAAGGAGAATAAAATATTAACAGGAAACGATGCAATTGCCCTAGGTGCAATATCTGCAGGTGTACGAGCCTACTATGGTTACCCAATGACCCCTGCAACATCCATATTCAAATATTTAGGTAATACCTACAAAGAGACAGGCATACTCATAAAACAAGCTGAAAGTGAAATTACAGCTGTACAGATGGCAATGGGAAGCATGGCGATGGGAACAAGAGCCTTAACAGCTACTTCAGGAGGTGGATTTGATCTGATGCAGGAAACAATTTCTTGTGCAGGTATTACTGAGACTCCATTAGTTATAGTACTTGCCCAAAGAATAGGAGCAGGAACAGGAGTTCCAACATGGACAGGCAGTAGCGATATTCATACAGCAGTTAAATCAGGGCATGGAGAGTTTCCCAAAGCTGTGCTATGTGTAAGTGATATACAATCTGGATATATACTAATTCAACAGGCCTTCAATATTGCAGAAACATATCAGATTCCAGTAATCCTGCTTACTGAAAAACAAATTGCAGAATCACTCTTCACAGTAGAAACATTACCACAACCATTACAAATCCAAAGAGGAATGTATGATGGAGAAAATAGATATTCAAGAACTGATAATGGGATATCTCCAAGATGGGTACCAGATTTCAATAAAAAACCATACCTCAACACAAGTGATGAACATAACGAAATCAGTCAAAGTACAGAAAATGGGGAAGAGATAAAAGCAATGTCAGACAAAAGAATGAAAAAGATGGATACACTACTGAGTAATCTACCCGAACCAACCATATACGGCAATCCTGAAGCGCAAACCGTTCTAGTAGGTTGTGGAAGCACTAAAAACGCAATATTAGACGCCATAGCTACAGGAATGAATATCTCATATTTACACTATGACTATCTATACCCAACCAAAACTCAAACCCTTTTAAATCTAGTGTCCTCTGGTAAAAGAATAATCTTAGTAGAAAATAACCAAACGGGAGAATTAGGAAAAATATTAACTGAAGCTTCGGGTTATCAGTTCGAAGAAAAGATACTAAAATATGATGGAAGACCATTTTTCGTAGAAGATATATTAAACATACAAATATAATGGCAATAGATATAAATGAATACAATTCCAATTTGAAACCCACATGGTGTCCAGGATGTGGTAATTTCCTGATACATATGTCCTTAAAGAAGGCTCTCTCAGAATTAGATATAACCCCATCACAAACATATATAGCATTTGATATTGGATGTAATGGTAATGGAGCAGATAAAATCA
>JAHISI010000003.1 GCA_018818345.1 Patescibacteria group bacterium
AAGGCATATTTGTCTGGGAAGAGGTAACCTTCTAAATCTTTTACATCACTATTTAGCCCAAAAGTGCTAATGAATTCTTGATTTGTTGTTAATGCGAGGAATGTATCCTTAGAGAATGTGACTCCAAGATTTTTTACCAATACATCTGCAATTTGGTCTTTTCTAAGTCCTTCGACAATGGTTACCCAAGTTTCTTGGTCTTTACCATTTTGTAATGTTTGGATTAACTCTACAATGTTAAGATTTTTAGGAATATTGTATGTGCCTGCTTGTAGTTTCGAAGCGAGGTTGTTTAATTTGAGATATATTTTGAAATAGTTGGACCATCTCTCGTTCATGAGTCCTTGATCAGTTAGAGATTTGAGAATTTGATCTACAGTTTCTCCTTCTTCTACTTTAACGACTACCTTGTCGGCACTATCACTATTTACAGTTTTCAATGCATGGCTGTAATCCAACTTTATTATTACTCCTGCTACTACTACGGTTATTAGGGCTAGTAAAAAAATTCTGACTATACTTCTCATTTGTTTGAACATTGTACTAGTGTTTTGAATTTAAAAATTCTTGTAAAAATACTGTTGCAGCTATCTTGTCTATCTTTTTTCTGAATCCTTTTGTATTCTGTCCTGATGATATTAACATATTTTCTGCGGAAGTTGTAGAAAAGCTTTCGTCATACAAAATGATTGGTATATCAGTGTTTCCTTTGAGTTTGTATTCAAATTGTGAGACGTGTTTTTGTGTTGTATTGTGTTTCTCAATGAAGGCTTGTGGATATCCTAAAAGGATTGTTTTAACTCTGTATTCTTCACAGATTTCTAATATTTGTTTGATGATATCTGTTTGTCCATGGTTTTCAGTAATGGAGAGTACATCTAATGGAGAGGCGATTATTCCTTTTGAATCGGATATTGCTAATCCGAAGTGTTTCTTTCCATAGTCTATTGCTAGTACGGGGTATTCAATCATAGTTATTCTAATACTGCTTTAATTCTTTTAATTCCTGCAGCGACGTTTTCTTGTTTAGCTATTCTAAATTTACCTAGTTCTTTTGTATTGGATACGTGTGGTCCGTTACAGATTTCAACGGAGTAGGGGTTGGTTTTGTCTCCAATTGTATATACCTTTACGATGTCTCCATATTTTTCGGAGAATGCTGCAAATGGTACCATCTTTAGAGCTTCTTCTTTTGGTAATTCTTCGTATGTTATTGGTAAGGATTTTTGTATTTGTTCATTTATAATTTCTTCTACTTGTTTTACTTGTTCTGGTGTGAGTTTGCTGTCTGATGGATAGTCAAATCTTAATCTTTCTGGGGTAATGTTACTTCCTTTTTGATATATCTGATCACCTAATATTTTTCGCAGTGTAGCTAAGAGTAGGTGAGTTGTTGTGTGATATTTAGTAGACATGTCTGATGTATCTGCGAGTCCTCCTTTAAACATTCCTGCTGAGGAGGTTCGAGAGAGTTCTTGGTGTTTTTTTTGCTCTTCATGGAAACCATTTAAAAGATTCTCTTCATTGAATTCAATATTTCTGTTTTGCAATTCTTCTATTGTTAATTCAATAGGGAAGCCATATGTTTCGTAAAGCTTAAATGCTTTTGCTGGTAAATCTTCGCCATCTTTGATAATTCTGTCAGATTCTTTTAATCCATTTTCCAATGTTCTGCTAAACTTTTTCTCTTCTTCTTCCAATGTATTTAATATTCTCTCTTTGTCTGCTCCCAATTGAGAATATATCTGTGAGAATTGTTGTATAGCTATCTCTCCAACCCTTCTAGTAAACAAACCCTCAATACCTAACTTTCTACCATGTCGTATAGCTCTTCTGATTATTCTTCTTAAAATATATCCCTGTTCAGTCCTACTAGGTTCTACACCATCCATTATCATCCATGTAGCAGCTTTAATATGGTCTGTAATGATCCTTTGAGAAACTAATATATCATTCTTACCAAGAGATTTAACTAAGTCAAATATTGGTTTGTATATATCAGTATCATATACACTATCTACGCTCTGAGATATGCAAGCTAATCTATCTAATCCACCACCGAAATCTATATTGTACCTTCCTAAATCTCCATATTGATCATCTGTCTTGAGATACAGCATGAAAACATTGTTTCCTATTTCTACCTTCTCGCCATTAATTTCGTAAAATATCTCTGAATCTGGTCCACATGGTCCACCCTTTGCTAAGCCCCACCAGTTATCTTCTTTCCCATTCTCTATAATTCTCTCTCCAACCTCAGCATCTATTCCATATTCTTTGAAAACATCTTTCCATGCTTCTATTGAATCGGTGTCTTTAGGAGCTGTTTCATCACCTTTAAATACTGTTGCATATATCTTGTTAATATCAAATCCAAGTTCCTCAACAAAGAATTTCAATGTTAATCCGATAGCTTCTTTCTTGAAATAGTCATTTAACGACCAATTTCCAAGCATATCAAAGGCTGTACAATGGTATGCATCTCCAACCTCGTCGATATCTCCGGTTCTTACACATCTTTGAACATTTACTAATCTTGTACCCTTGGGATGTGTTTCTCCTTGTAAGAAAGGTACCAATGGAAACATTCCAGCATTAACAAACAGTACAGAAGGATCATTTTCTGGTACGAGTGGAGCACTAGGTATCTCTTGATGATTATTCTTTTTGAAATATTCAATATATTTATCCCTTATTTCTTTGTATGAGAAAGTATTCATAAGGGAGATTATATCAATTTAAGCTTGTAGAATCTATTCCTTGGTTGCAGGAGTCTCTTCTTGCTCTGCTTGTTGTATCTGCTCATATATGGAAGCTAGATCATCATTAGTATTTAAATCTACACTTAAATCTGGTTCTGGTGGAGTAGGTGGTGTATTTTCAACAGGAGTTTCTACTGCTGGTTCTGGTGTAGGAGTTACAGGAACTTCTTCTACAACTGGAGCTGGTTCTGTTGGAGTTATTATGGGTTCTATCACTGTCTCAACTACAGGTGGTGCAACAGGAGGGGTTTCTTCTTTAATTGGTTCTGGTTCAACAATTTCAGGAGCAGGTATTGGTTCGATAATGTCTTCTTTAACAGGAAAATTATATAAAGGAAATCCTTTG
>JAHISI010000004.1 GCA_018818345.1 Patescibacteria group bacterium
TCCCAGACAAATATGCCTTTGCTTCCGATGTCACAGAAAAAGATGTTGCCACAATACTTGTCGAAAACTTTAAAACAAAGGTTGGGGTAAATGACAGATATCAAACAATAATATTGGCAAGCATCACAGAAAAAGAAGGAAGAACTGCAACAGACAGACCAATAATTGCGGGAATCATCCTCAAACGATACAACGAAGGATGGACACTAGGTTTAGACACCACTATCCTCTACTACCTAAAGACTTGGGATGAGAAAGTCATTACTCAAGAAGACTTGAAAGACAACAACCCATACAATACTAGAGTCGTAACTGGATTCCCTCCTACCCCAATATGTAATCCAGGGTTAGAATCCATCAATGCTGCTAGAAATCCTGTAAATTCAACCTATTACTACTTCATTAGTGATAGTGCCGGTATCATACACTATGCACGAACAGCTGCAGAACATCAAAACAATGTAAATCAGTATATATTAAACTAATTTTAGTGTTGCCCCACTATGACTCTTGATATGAAAAGTACAGACGAGAAAGAGATTACAGCTCCTTCTGTTCCCCTAGAACTTGAAAAACCCCAAAAGAAGAAAATGAAGAAATGGGTTAAGTTCGTAATAATCGGAGTAATAGTTCTGATTCTTGGTGGAATCGGGTTTGGAATTTACAAAGGACTCGCAATATTCCAAAAAATTGGTTTGAAATTTGATACCGGAGCTCTTTCACTTACAAATGTAGAACCTGAATTACAAAAAGATAGCACAGGAAAGTACACCAACTTCCTGATAATTGGTATTGATACCCGAGGAACCACCGATGGATTAAATACAGACACACTCATCCTAGCCTCATACAATTACGACACTCACAATGTGGTTATGGTCTCCATACCAAGAGATTTAAGTGTAGAGATTGGCAAAGATTCGAAATGGTACAACAAGATTAATGCAGTATATGCGTTTACCAAAGAAGAAAGTGATGATACAAAAGGCCTTCAGGAGCTACAAAGAACTGTAGAGGAGCTTACTGGCACAGAAATCCAGTACTATGCCATGGTAAACTTCGATGGATTTACACAAGTCGTAGATGCTGTCGGAGGCGTAGATATAAATGTGGAAAATAGTTTTACAGATTACACATACCCACTTGGGAATGGATACCAGACCGTTTCATTCAAAGCAGGAATACAACATATGGATGGCGAAACTGCACTTAAATTTGCAAGATCAAGACATTCAAATGACAACAACGAAGGTTCGGATTTCATGAGAGCGCGAAGACAACAAAAAGTCATAGTCGCAGTGAAGGACAAGATCCTAAGTACAGAGACACTAACCAGTCCAAAAGCAATTACGGGATTAATCTCATCAGTTGCAGACAACATTAAGGTTTCCCAGTTTACCATTAGTGACATTGAAGCAGGTTTAAATGTAGCAAAAGATTTTAATGAAAATAACGGGAAAGCATATTCATTTGTTCTAGATCCTTCCGCCGGAAATTCTCAGCTTGTTGGTAACCTCTCCACATATGCAAAGGATGGAACCCTACTAGCATATGTAATTGGTCCAAAACTCGGACTCGGAAAGTATACTGACATAAATGAATATGTCGATCTCATAACTGCCCATCCTGCGCTTTACGCAGAAGATGCTAGGATTTACGTCTACAATACTGGCCTTGGATATCAAGAAGCATATAATGAAGTTCAAACATTAAGAACTAAATATCCATATTTGAATATTGTATACCGCGGCACCCTCTATTCGAACAAGGAAGGAAGCTATATCTACTCACATACAGAAAACGAATTCACTACAACCGTAACTGATTTCGCTGCTGCATTAAAGATCGAAAATAAGGTTAAGCCAGAATTCATCACCAACAATTTAAACGGTGAAGATGTTACAATATTACTAGGTAAAGCAGTTCAGTTAACCGAATAAAAAAGTGATATTCAAACTATATCATGGCTCATCGCCATATCTGTCCCTAAAAGCCTTAAAACAAGAAACTTTGAAATTCCCTGATATACAATTCCAGGTAGTTAATGCTGAATCACAAGATTCACAAACAATATTTGATAAATTAGGAAGCCAAAATCTCTTTGTTTCAAAACGAGGAATCATTATTAAAAGACTGTACAAAAATAAAGATAAAGATAAACTCATTGAAAGTATTTTAGCCATACTTAAGCAAGGAACAAGTACAGATATAGTATTTTTCTGGGAAGCAGAAAAAGTTAGGGTAAATACTAGATATTTAAAATTCTTCAAAGAAAACTCCGCCTTAGAACAATATGACGAAATGAATAAAAGATCCTTTGGTGGATGGTTAAAAGAAGAATTGGAAACCAATGGCCTAAACTTAGATCCTACAATACAACGACTACTTGCAGAAAGAACCAACTATGATCCAGAGCGATGTGCAAATGAAATACAGAAGTTAAAACTTGATCCCGAAAATGACACCACATATATTGTAGATACATTAGAAAAAGATATTTGGGCATTGATAGATGCAATAAACATGAAAGATAAGGCTCGAAGTATGGAGATATTGGAAAACTTGTACAAACAAAATAACGATCCCAACTACATCCTCTCAATGCTAGCAAGAAATTTAAGAATATTAACATTAGTTAAACATCTAAATGATCAAAACAAATCATTTAGAGAAATATGCTCCATTCTTCGAATTCCCCCATTTACTCTCCCCTCAATATTAGATACCTCTAAGAACTATGAAAACAGACAATTAATACAGATATATCGAAAGCTTTCCAATCTAGACTTGCAAATTAAAACTGGGAAAATCGATGGACATCTAGGATTAACCCTCATATGCCCGTACCTCTAGTAGAGATTCAATTGACACCACCCCCCTATTAACTTAAACTAGTAAAGAGAATATTCAAAATCTATACCTGCCCTAATGGAAGAAGAAGGAATAAGAGTGACAACACAGAAAAAATCAAAGAAATTACAGACCGTTCTTCTTGTCATAACAGGCATTTTAGGCTTAGCACTAATTGGCGTAGCAATATATTTCTACACAATTAAGGATACAAATACCAACACAGACGTGACCAACAATGTTACTTGCGGATGTTACTACATAGATCCAGCAGTAACTACCGAATGTGGAGATCCAAGAAGAGCATTTCAGTTTGAAGTAGCAACTAATACAAGTGCAGAAACCTGTAAAGCCGCTTGCGCAACAAGCAAACTTTCAACAAATGATCTAAACAGCTCAACTCAACAAGATCTCTACCAAATTTGCCAACTTCAAACCATTTCAGATTCTAGATGCCAGTCCATGACGATTACAGATAAAAATGGAAAAATAGTTACAGGAAAAGTATCCTCAACAGACCAATTAAATATCGAAGCCACATTTGATGGAGAATATTCTGATTACAAGTTTGTAATAAATAATGAAACAACCGACCCTGATCTCGTTACACCTGATAAAATAACAATCAAAAAAGCAATTGATGATCTAAGCAGTTCAACCGCAATAAATATTGTAGCTACAGGAACTACTGCAGATGGACAACAAATCAATTCTCCAATTTGTCGAAGACTTGTAGAAGTAACTCAAGCGGGGGAATCAAATGTCAGCAATCTCCAACTAACAACTAGATTGGATGGCTCAACAATGAAAGTTTCAAATGCAAAAATCTCAATCGGAAATCTAACATCTTCGGACAATACAAAGATTAACTTTACATTTGGAACTACGTTCCCTGAGTTAGTCATGACAAAAGGATTTACAGTAGATACCACCGGTGGAGTTATAGAGATTGTAGAGCAAGATCTTTACAATGCTTCAAACTTCGCCAATTCAAAGAGTTTCTCACAACTTAATGATCATACTGGGAACCTCACAATCGAATCAGAAGTATATATCTCTAATGCTTCCATTGGATCGGCAAGCGCTTCAGTCACATACCCTGCAACTCAAGATAATACCAATACCGACACAAACACAGATACCGCGGTAGCTTCCAGCTTTACAGTAGCCAATACTGTGAATTTAACATGTGTCGAAAGAGTATCGCCATCAAATACGGTACAATACTCAATCAATGTGACAAACAAGAGCACTACTTCTCAGAAAATTACTTCCATAACAGACAAACTCCCTCTTGGATTTGCATATGCAACAGGAACAACAAAACTCAATGGAGTATTAGTAACCGATTCGGGATATGTTACCCCTACTGATGTTGGAGATTCACAACAGATTGTAATTGCAAAAACTGGCGGTTGGACATTAAGTGCAAATCAATCATTAACAATAGTCTTCCAAGCTCAAGCTGGAGTAGATGCTTTAACTGGAACTAACAAAAACGAAGTGGTTGTTACACCAGAAGAAGTTCCAACTGATCCTACAACATTAAGAGCTTCTGTTAACACTACTGTAGCTCAAGATTGTGAGAACCCAGATGCAACTACCGATGAAACACCAAGTACTGGAATATTTGATTCAGTAATATTCAAAGTAATAATTGGACTTACAGTTATAATCACCGGCTGGTACATATACAGCAGACCAAGGGGAAGACTCTTCGTAGAGAAATTCGTAGACTCAGAGCTTTACAAAACCACAGAACTTGGAACATGGAAGCTATTCAAACCTAAGAAATACTTTGAAGAGACAGTTGTAAGAAAATCACAGAGGAAACGAGAATAGCTATTAGAGATCTTGAATCGAGAAATCTAACGCAGTTCCATTATATCCATATGCAATATCATCCGAATTAACTAAGAAGTAATACTTCTGTGTAGTTAATAACTTCTCAATTACTACCTCATGTGTTTTGGCCTTAACCTTATTCTTCTGATCAACAACAACTAAGTTTAAGCTATCCCTCTGACTACCGTACTGGACAAATCCCAAACATTCTTTCTTTGTACTCCAAGAAACTTTTACAGAATATTCCTGTTCCCCCTTTTCTACAAAAATATTGTAAGGAACACAGTCTTTTTTCTCTGTAGCAAGAATATCAGAACCAAAAGTATTCTTAACAAAAAGCAAGGTTGTGGCAATACCAACAATAAATAGACCTAAAAAACCTGTCATTACAAACAACCTACTTCGCTTCATTATCTTGTATTAAAATATAATTCTCTTGAACTGAAGAATTAACTCCATCAGATATTTTTACATCAAATTTGTACTGACCGCTAGTTCCTACGGGAGGAGTTCCAGAAATATGTAGTCCTTCAATATTTAACCAAACCGGCGCATTTTCCAAAGACACAGAAATATCTGCACTCTCACTATCGCTATCTGAATACTTAATATCGTATGTATACTCTTCTCCAGCGTATGCCACAATTGGAGGCAGACTTATAATATATGGCGCAACTGCAATGTTTGTTTGTCCCATGACATCTTGCTCTACCACAGGTTTTACCCTATTATTCAAAATTGAAAAAACAACACCCACCGTTACCAAAACTAAAACTAATCCAACACTGAACGTAATTTTTAGTTTTCGGCTACCTTCCATACTACAAGTTTAGCATAAAAGAATATGTTTACAAACAAAGGAATTATATATATAATACGCTAACTTTAGACAGTTTATATTATTAAAGAAATACAATGCCAAACCTAAAAACATCGATCAAAGATTTAAGATCAAGCAAAAGAAAAGAAATCAACAACGATCGATTACGAGTCAGATCAAAGAAAGCAATCAAAAAGTTTAAGACCCTTGTCGCTGAGAATAATCCAGAGGAAGCAAAAGCAACCCTGAAGCATATTTACAAGGTTCTTGACAAAGCTGCTAAGAAAAATGTTATAAAGGATAATAAGGCAGACCGATTAAAAGGTCGTCTTACTAAAAATTTAAACAAACTGACCCAAAATAATGTCCAAACTGCTAAGAAGAGCGCTTAAAATATCGATAGTTCCCGCAATTTTACTAATTGCAGGAAAATTTATTGGTATTCTATGCACCAGCATTATATACAATCTGAATTTCCAGATTAGTAATGATCTAAACGGTCTTTTTTCTGTTCAAATCTACTTTCCTGACGCTAGCACAACACTCTTTGTAAATTCCATATCCAATCTTGTAATGGTCGTTTTCTTGGCGTTACCTCTAGCCTACTTCATCATTAAAACTACCCTGTATCATACCGTTGCAAACAATCCACGAACCATCGTCAAGATGACCCGTTTCAATATGCTTAAATGGATAACTGCAAAGGATACATCATTCCTAACTATGTTCATCTGGTGTGCATTCCTCTGGATTGCATCAGGCGTAACCATTGCACACACACTACAAGGTAGTACATACTCATGGGTAGGAATAGTAGCAGGATCACTTGCATTGATAGCATCTCTGTTCACCATAAAGACATTTGAAATAGAAACTGATAATATATATCCAAGGGAACATAAATACTATTAGTCTACTGCAATGCCCAATCAAAAAGCCCAAAAATTTAAGAATTTTGTAGGACATATACTAGAACCATTTGCTTTGGGAGTATTAGCATTGCTTTTCATAATCCCTACAATCACTGTAATGAATCTTTCCCCAATAACTAAGAAATTAAAAGATCTCAACGTACTAGGCGTAAATTCACAATCTTCAGTATCAGTAACACTCGTTGGTGGTAAACATGACGTATTTACAGAAGAAAATTTAAACAAAAATGATAATACCTACGACTATTCTACAAAATTAAACAAACGAGCTGCAGATAGCTACTCGAAACCAATCTTGGAAATCAAAAATAACACAGAGCAAGTACAAACTGTCTCTTTCTACGGGCAAACTCTCAATCAGACACAGTCAAACATAAGAATAATCGTTGATGACAAGACATATAAAATACAAGATGACAGAGGACAAACATATCCACAAGAGGTTACAGTCCTACCCTCTTCCAAAGTAATTGTCTTTTTAGCAATTGAAAATCTAACAGGCATACAGTTCTCAGAAGAGTTCGATTTACAAGTTAAGGTTGTAGAAAACCTTTAATACCTACTAAAATCCTCTGTAATCATATATAATTCTCCTATGTTAGAAAAAATTCGTAACTTTTCAATAATTGCACATATAGACCATGGGAAGTCTACCCTAGCTGATAGGATGATAGAAGCAACACATACCGATGTATCTCATGAGAAGAATAAAGACAGAGTCCTTGATAGATTGGATTTAGAACAAGAGAAGGGTATAACCATCAAGCTTCAAGCTTGTACAATGCATTGGAAAGGTTACAAACTCAACCTTATCGATACCCCAGGACATGTAGATTTCTCTTACGAAGTCTCTCGATCATTAGCCGCATGTGAAGCTGCAATACTACTTGTTGATGCTAGCCAAGGTATACAGGCTCAAACTCTTTCAAATACTAAAAAGGCATTAGATTTAGGATTAAAATTAATTCCAGTATTAAACAAAATTGATTTACCAGGCGTTAAGGTCGAAGAAAGAGAAAATGAAATTGAAGATCTTTTGGGTTTTTCTAAAGATGAAATCATAAAGGTATCTGGTAAAACCGGCGAAAACGTAGACAAATTACTTGATGCAATCATTGAGAGAGTACCAAATCCCAAGGGAACAAATGAAGCCCCTCTCAAAGCATTGATCTTCGATTCCTTCTACGATGAACATAGAGGTGTTGTTGTAGCAGTAAGAGTATTCGATGGACATGTTCAACATACCCATGGTAAGCCTACTCCATTACACATATTACAAAGAAAAGAGAAATTCAAACCTACAGAGGTTGGGTTGTTTACTCCGGATTTAGAAGAAACTGGGGAATTGAATGTCGGAGAGGTAGGATATATTGCTACTGGATTGAAAGATATTAGTTACTTTACAGTTGGAGATACCATTTCAGACAATGCAGAAACTCTTCCATTGGATGGATACAAAGCACCTAAACCAAATATCTTTGCTACCTTCTTCCCAATAGATTCAGAAGATTACGATAACCTTAAAATTGGACTTAGTAAATTAGCATTAAATGATGCTTCATTAACATTCTCAGATCAGAGATCTAACTTACTTGGTTCAGGGTTTAGATGTGGCTTCTTGGGGCTCCTACATATGGATATAATTCAAGAAAGATTGGAAAGGGAATATGATGTCAACCTCATCATTACCGCCCCTACAGTTGAGTATGAGGTTACTACTACAACAGGAGAAGAATTGAAAATACAAACACCACAGGAGATGCCAGATACATCACAGATACAAGAAATTAGAGAACCATGGGTAAGAATAGAAGTACTAACCCCATCACAATATATGGGAGACTTAATGAAACTATGCCAACTCAGAAGAGGACAGTATGTAAATACCAAATATCTAACACACAGTCGAAGTGATATGCAGATGAGAGATCAATATATCATTCTTGAATATGATATCCCCCTAGCCTCTTTGATATCTAATTTCTTCGATCAGATGAAGAATATTTCTAGTGGATATGCATCAATGGAATATGAATTCATAGATTTCTTCCCAGCGGATATTGTTAAAGTCTCAGTATTAGTAAAGTACGAAGAAGTACCTGCTTTAGATTTCTTAGATGTAAGAGACAATGCAAGAGCCAAGGCTGCCAAACTACTCGAAGAAATGAAAAAGGTAATACCAAGACAACAATTCCCAATACCACTGCAAGCAGCTATTAACTCCAAGGTATTGGCAAGAGAAGATATCAGTGCATTTAGGAAAGATGTCACCTCTAAGCTATATGGTGGTGACTATTCTAGAAAGTTAAAACTTCTTAAAAAGCAAAAAAAGGGTAAAGCTAGACTAAAAATGATTGGAAAGGTAAACATTCCTCAAGAGGCATTCTTAGCTATATTGAAAACATAATGATTAAAAGCATTAAGTTAACAAATTTCAGAAGGTTTGAAGATGTACAGATTGATATTGAAAAGGATATTGTAGTTTTGTATGGTAACAATGCACAAGGGAAAAGTACCATTCTTGAAGCAATCTATCTTCTTACTAATGGTAAATCTCCATGGGCTGTATCTGATGAGTTTGTTAACAATACGCAAAAGGATGATGACAAGTTTGCGAGGATTGAGATTGCTACTGACGAGCATTTGTTTGCATTTTTTAAGGATCAGAGTCGTAGAGTTTGTAAGATAGATAACATGAATACAACTCCTAAGAAGTTTTTCCAGAGTAATGCGTCTACGATATTTAATCCTGAACAGATTGAGATATTGATGATTTCTCCATCTAGAAGGAGAGATTTTCTTGATGAGGTTATATCCCAGATTGATTATGAATACAATGATACTTTGACTCAATTTAGAAAGGTATTAAGACAAAGGAATGCATATCTCAAAAAATTAGCGAAGAAGTTCTACGAGCAGGGCATTATTGCGCGTAATGATACTCAACTTAATTTCTGGACTAATGAGTTTGTTAATCTTGCTAAGATTATTCAAACTAAAAGATTGGAATTGGTTGATGAATTGTCTTCGGACGGGTTTTCTTTGGAATATGTTAAATCAAACAAGGAAGAGTTAGAGGTGTGTATTGAGGATGCGAAAAAGAGGGATATTGTTACTGGTTGTTCTAATATTGGTCCTCAGAGAGATGATTGGGAGATTATTGTTGAGAAGAATATTAAGAAGTATGGTTCCAGGGGTGAAAAGAGGCTGGCTATTGGGAATTTGATATTTAGAGTACAGGATGTTTTAAACAAGAAGCTTGGGTTCTACCCTATTCTTTTGTTAGATGATATTGCTTCGGAGTTGGATCCTAAGAATACACATAAGATATTTGGGGAGGAGAATATTAAGAAACAACAGACGTTTATAACCATTATTAACAAGGATGAGTTACCCGAAACAATTTTAAAGAAAGCACAGTTGATTGATTTGAATTCTATTTAGAAAAACTTCTCATTCTTTTCTCTTTGTAATCCATAGGAAAAAACTCAATCCTCCCTCTCTTAAAATTTTCTTTTAATCTAGTAACCTCAGGACTATGTTTAGTAATAATCATAAACACCAATTGAAAGAAAAAAGCTAACCAATTAACAACCTTGAAAAACAAATTCTTTCTCTTACTCACACTCACCCTATTCACCATCAATTCCCCCTTAACCCCATATGTTTCCCTTAACCAAACATTCTGAGAATATACAAAATTCAAATACTTTTCGTTAAATATTGGAACCAAATACATCAACTCATGAAAGTTAAACATATCATCATCAAACACCACATCCCTCTCCTCACATATCAGATTCAAACAAAATTTATCCTTAACCCTCTCTCCATCCCACTTAGTCCTAATCTTGTGATGAAAAATATTCTTAAATACCAACAACGCCCTATATATCCAAGCCGTATCATTCCTAACCACAACAAAAACATCAATATCATCCTCTTCTTTAGCAAAACCCGCAGCTACAGAACCAGATACCCCAATGAACTTAACCAAATTCCCAACAAAAAGATATTTTACATTCTTCTTAGCAACCTCTATCTTTGAATTCACAAACTCATTTGCCTGTTCTTTACCGAAGGAAATATCAGAGTTTTTAACAGAATTCTTACCCCAAATATATCTAGCTTTCTCCTCTGTTAGATTACAACCCATTAATGCTCTAAATTTTGTAAGGTCCATAACCGTTTTTTGAGGTATATACATAATTCATTATACCATCTAAAACTTTAATCAATATTCTGCTAAACTCTTAGTAAGAAATATTGTAAAATCTGCCATATATGAGACAACATCCAATACCACAAAATATATTAGATGTAGAGTTCAAACTCTTTTCTAAATTTACTCTAAAAGAATTCGCATACCTAGCTATTGGGTTAGGATTTGGTGGATTAATGATATATCTAGTAGTATCCAAGGTAATTCCCGGATTAATTGGAGTACCACTATGTATACTAACCTCTGGGGCAGGAATATTTCTGGGCTTAGTTCCAATCAATGATCAAGATGCCGATGTCTTCATTAAGAACTATGTAAGTGCAATCACAGCGCCTACTCAAAGAGTATGGATGAACAGTGAGATGCAACAAGAAAGAAACAAACCTGAATTAAAACCCTCTGCGGATGGGAAATTGGTACAGAAAAGCTTCAAGGAAAAAGCCAGCCCAATTATTGGTGGAAATCTCTTACAAACCAAAGCAGAAGAAGAGGTACAACCAGTTAATACTCCAACGGCACAAGCAACACCTACTCCAACAGTACAGGACAGCATTATCATTTCCGAAGAGAACAGGAAAAGCTATGAATTTACGATACAAAATTTAGATAAATTGCCAGGGAATATTAACATATGGCTGTATACTGGTGATATGATTTCTGTACCCAATGTAATCACATACATGAAGGGAGAAGATGGTAAGATACTGTATGCGAACAGAACAGGAGTAAGTGGATACTTCCTAACAAATAGAACATGGGGAAAAGGCATCTATACACTAGAATTCATACATCCTCAGTTCAAATTTCCAAAGGTGAGAATCATTGTAACAGACGAAACTAACAAATTACCTATTAAGATTAAAACAATATAACGTGGATAAAAACACAAGGGCTAGAGCTGTAGCCTCAACACAAGATGAATTAGAAGTAAGAGATATCCGAGAGGATTTAATAATTACCAAAAGTGGTAGTGTAGCCATGGTTATACAAACCTCAGCTATTAACTTCGACCTTTTGGCAGAGTATGAGCAAGACAACAAAATATATGCATTTGCAGGATTGTTAAACTCACTTAACTTCCCCATTCAGATCCTCATTAGAACTAAACGAATTGATATCACAAGCTATGTGGACTACCTCAAATCTCAAAAAGAGAGAGACATGAGTGAGGGATTAAGGAAACAACTAGAGATATATACTCAATTTGTACAGAATCTAATCGTTCAAAATGATGTATTAGACAAAAACTTCTTTGTCATAGTTCCATTTAATCCCGGCATTTCATTCCCAGAATTTGGAATATTAGGAAACAAAAAGAAAAATGAAGAAGAGGAGACATACAAACAGATGGCCATAGATCAGCTATTAGAAAAAGCTAAGATCTTCCTGTATCCTAAGAGAGACCATATTCTAAAACAACTTTCCCGAATGGGCCTAGTTGGACATCAATTGAATAACACCGAGCTACTTTCCGAATTCTATACAATATATAATCCTGAAGAAGAAGAAAATGTCTGACGAAATAAATAACTACAACAGAACATTTGAGACCAAGACTACACAAGAACTTGGAGCACAGGCTGAAAAACTCCAATCAGTTGGAGAAAAGTATGCTAATTTTAAGCAGGATTTACAAAAAGAAATAGCTAAGAAAGACGA
>JAHISI010000021.1 GCA_018818345.1 Patescibacteria group bacterium
GGATCGTCTAATGGTAGGACGATTGCCTCTGGAGCAGTTAATCATAGTTCGAATCTATGTCCGGCAACCAAGAAGGAGATGCTTACTAAGAAATCTCTCTCATGTTTTTTATATCTCCTTGCTTATTACACATTCCTGCGAATTCTTTTGCCTTGCTCGGAGCATTTACATGTAGTACAAGATTATATGATTCATATAATTTGTCATATGAGTGATCGAAGTCTTCTTTTACTAAAGGCTTGGTTGTAGGATTGTTCATATAATCATTCACATTATCTGCAAACATAAGTATATCGTTCGGAATATCATTGTGTGGATCGAGTATACATACGTTCATTAATACATATCCACATATTGTTGTGTCTCCAAGAGCATAGCCATGGTGTCCATTTTCTTCAAGATAATTTACTACAGATTGACGATATTCTTTTTCAGTAGATTCAGTAGCATCCGCATTATCAAACTTCCACCATTGATCGTTAGTGCTTGTATTTGGCTCCGTATTCTCCATAATTATATATATTTACAATTTATTTAATAATGTTCTAATCTCTTCAATCCCATTCTCCCAGAATTCTTTTTTAGCAATATCTATTCCAATCCCCTTAAACAATTCCTTAGGTGATTGTGTAGAACCAGATTCCATAAACTTCTTCACATATCCTATATTCTTTTTATCATCCTTAACCATTTTCTGTAAAGCTTTGGATATTAATAATCCACTAGCATATGAATATACATAGAAGAATCTTCTGAAGTGACTAACATATATCCATCCATTTCTCATACCCTCATCTTCTTCAACCACATCCCCTAAATATGCCTTCATATGTTTACAGAAAAGGTCTGAAATATATTCCTTTGTTAAAAACCCCTTCTCTCTGTAATCATGGTGTAATTCAGTTTCAAAGTTGTAAAATGCTACCTGTCTAAAGATTGAAGATATATCACCATTCAATTTCATATCTAATATCGCTTGCTCAACTTTTCGATCCTTAGTAGTCTTAAGAATTTCTTGAAGTACAAAATCCTCGAAAAATGTGCTCGCTACTTCAGCTAAAGATGTAGGATACCCACAATTAAAAGAATTTTGCTTTCTTGCAAGCTCCGAATGAATACCATGGCCACTCTCATGTGCAATTGTTAATACATCATTTAACTGATCAGTAAAGTTTAGGAGAATGTATGTAGGTAGTGTTTTGCTAAAAGATATACAAAAGGCCCCTCCAGATTTACCCTTTGCAGGGAAGGAATCATACTGACCCTCTTCTGAATATTGAGCCACGATATCTTCAAAGAAGGGATCGAGATCTCCTAATGTTTTCTTAACTAATCCTAGTGCTTGAGGAAATGAATATTCTTTGTTGGCTCCGGGAAGCGGAATATTTCTTTCGTGATAGCCAAGTTTTTTTAATCCTAGTAATTCGGCTTTTCTTTTGTAATATCGTTGAGAAATATCGAAGTTCTGAGTAATGACTTTCACTAATGTATCTACAACATCCGAGTCAATATCATCGGAGAGGTGCCTTGAGAGGTCTGGTCTTGAGTACTTTCGGTATTCGTCAGAGACTTGTTTTCTTTTGAGAATGGAATTAATTTCAAATTCCGCAATTTCTGCATATTTACTATTTATTCTGTTAAATTCCTTTGCAGCAACATCTCGGACGTTTTTGTTTAATGAATGATGATACTGAGTTATATCATTGTAATTGACCTCTTTTTTTTCTAATTTCTCAGTTAAAATGGTAGCTTTTTGTTTATCCAATAGCTCATTAAGCATCTTGGCCCAATTAGAATGGGAGGTTCCATAGAGTAGCCCAAAGATTTTTTCCTCTTTGTCTGAAAGTATATATCTTGCAGAGCGGAAGGTTTCTTCGAGGTAATGTTTGTAATCTTTTAATCCTTTGTAAACTAAGAAATCTTTCTGTCGATTCTTTGCAATTTTAGAAATATTTATACCAAAGAACTGTATCTCGTTTCCTAACTTAGTACAGAGGTCGGCAAGTTTACTTTTTTGTGCTTTAATATCTGCGTTATTCTGATCAAGATAGTATCTCAATGCAAGGTAGTACATGGGTTTGTCACAGATTCCGGTTGAGGTTTCTAGCTTTTCGTATTCGTTTAATGCTTGGGCTAGTACTGAGGGATCTTTAGTATATTCTTTGTTGCTTTTCCATTCCTTAACAAAGGCCCTTACATTTTTAGTAGAGAGGTCTATGTCCTTTTGGATTTGAGGATCGGTTTCTGATGTATAGAGTAGTTTTAGATTCCATTTTTCTATCATATTCCATTATACCTTAATGGAGATACTATGGGAAAGTATTGACAGAATATTAAAGTGGATCCATAATAAGGATGGAATTGGGTCCGGTCCTAAATAAAGGCAAGGTAAAGTAATGCCTCCTGTAACACATGACGACGCACGTGTGAGTGGATAAGAACAAAGGCAAGGTAATTGTAATCGAATTGGAAATGGAAGGTAAGCGTATTCGTAATATGCAACAAGTACAGGCAAGTAAGTGGATCCAAATCCTATTCCGGGCACATCGGTGTCTGTCTCGAAAGTTCGTGTGGAATTGGCCCACGATGAGCAGCTATGTGCAGAGGTGTGTTGGGTATAGCCTGAAAAACTAGTAGATTCTTACTATCTTTTTCAATTCCCCAACACCCTCTCCGAACGTTTTCATATTCCTTCACATATCTGATATAATCATCCTTAATACTTAGATCCAACAATCATTGGGGAGTAGTAGAAAGAAAATATTCAATATATGAATATGAGTAGAATCTACCGTATGTAAACGAAATATACATAAATGAGAAATAAATAGGGTGGTACCGCGTACACAATGTTCGCCCCTTTCTAAAGATTAGTATATATTAATATGTATATACCAGTTTTTAGAGAGGGGCTTTTTGTTTAAATTAACGAATACAAATATGGAAGATATAAAGATAAAGAAAAATGAGATGATGCCTAATTTCCCTAAAAACGAGGGAGACATATTAGCATTCTGGAAAGAAAATAATATCTTTCAAAAAACCATAGACCAAAGAGACAAAACCAAGCCATTTACATTCTACGATGGACCAATAACCTCGAATAATAAACCACACTACGGACATGCACTAACCATGGTAATCAAAGATGTTGTACCAAGGTACAAAACCATGAAAGGATATCATGTAGATAGAAGTCTAGGATGGGATTGCCAAGGGATACCTGTGGAATATGAAGTAGAGAAAACTTTGGGATTTGAACAAAAGGAAGATATTGAGAAATTTGGTATAGAGAAATTCAATCAGATGTGTAGAGAATCAGTACAAAAATATCAAGGAGAAATTTTCGCATTAACCGAAAGAATGGGAAGATGGGTAAACAAAGATGAAGAATATGCAACTATGGATCCAGCATACATAGAAAGTGTATGGTGGTCATTAAGTGAGCTTTACAAAAAAGGACTCCTCTATCAAGGCTACAAAGTAGTACCGTACTCTACCAGAGCAGGCACAACGCTTTCTAACTCAGAGGTAGCACTTGGTGGATACAAAGCCATCGTAGATCCTGCAGTAACTGTAAGTTTGAAGCTAAAGGACAGTGATACATATCTCCTCATATGGACTACAACTCCATGGACCCTACCTGGCAATCTCTTGGTAGCAGTAGGGAATGATTTTGAATATGTTGAAGTTGAACACAAAGGAAGAAAATATATCGTTGGAAAAACATTAGTAGAAAAAGTATTTGGAGAAGATTACAAGGTAGTAAGTGAGATGTTAGGAAAAGATTTAGTAGGAAAAGAATATGAACCATTGTATCCATACTATGCACAGAAGAGTAGTGAAGGTTGCTTTAGAGTAGTACATGCTGAACATGTAACTCTCGAAGATGGAACAGGATTGGTACATCAAGCACCATATGGAGAAGAAGATTTCGCATTAATGACTGGCATGGGAATTGAGATGTTTGACTACCTTGATGATCAAGGGAATATGAAAGATGAAATTACTCAGTTTGCAGGAATGTTCTACAAAAAGGCAAACAAATATGTCATGCAAGATCTTGAGGAAAGAGGATTACTCTTTACGCATGAGGATCATGAACATCAAATGCCAATGTGTTGGAGAACAGAAACGCCATTAATATACAAACCAATTAAAAGTTGGTATGTAAGAGTATCAGAGATTAGAAAGAGAATGACAGAAGAGAACAACGAGATTAACTGGATACCAGAACATATTAAGGATGGAAGATTTGGGAATTGGCTAGCTGATGCACGAGATTGGGCTTTAAGTAGAAATAGATATTGGGGGACACCACTTCCAGCTTGGATTTGTGATAAGTGTGGAGAAACTGAAGTTCTTGGATCATTTGCAGAAATTAAAGAAAAGTCGGGAGTAGAATTAACAGATCCCCACAAGCCATTTGTCGATGAAGTAACATACAAATGTTCTAAATGTGAAGGAGAAATGCATCGAGTAACCGACGTTATAGATGTCTGGTACGACTCTGGATCTATGCCATTCGCTAGATTCCACTACCCATTTGAAAATAAAGAAAAGTTTGAACAGAAATATCCAGCAGAATTCATTGCAGAAGGAGTTGATCAAACTAGAGGTTGGTTCTATACGTTGCATGTATTGGGTACTGCACTCTTCGATCAGAAAGCCTTTAAGAATGTAGTAGTAAATGGATTGGCATTAGCATCTGATGGCTCAAAAATGTCTAAGAGTAAACGAAACTATACCGATATCAATATTGTCATAGATCAATTGGGTGCAGATTCCATGAGACTCTACTTCCTAAGCTCACCAATTGTTCATGGAGAAGAAGTGATATTTAACGAGAAGTTCCTGAAAGAAGTTATGACTTCTGTAATGCTTCCATACTGGAATTCTGTTAAATACCTTTTGAGTTACCAAAGTGAAGCAAAACTAAAAAATGCTACAGAGCTAGATTTGAGCAATATTATGGATAAATGGATAGTAGCCAAGTTGCATAAAACAATAGGGGTGGTAACTGAGAATATGGATGCATACAATTTGCAGCCAGCAACTAAGAGTATCTTTGACTTAATTGATGATCTTTCTAAATGGTATATCAGAAGATCAA
>JAHISI010000022.1 GCA_018818345.1 Patescibacteria group bacterium
AAGATGAATTAAAAACAACGGAATCCGAAAATGATGTTGAAAGAATTTCGTGTTCTGATGGAACACGATTAAATGAATGTTCAGAAAAAAAACCCTTATTCTGTAGCAAAGGAATATTAAAAGAATTACCTTCTTTGTGCGGATGCCCAGAAGGATTCTTATTACGTGATGACGAGTGCTATTCTCTTTATAATTACACTAATTACCCAGAATTCCATGAATTTATGTTCACGAGAAACTTAAAAATAGGAAGCAGAGAAAAAATTAATTTCACAACTTATAAAGAAGTAAACGACTATTTAGCAGGACTTCCAAGAAACATATGGTATTATCCAGATAAAGAACCTGAACCAACAGAGAAAGACTTTGTTTTAAAAAACATTGATGATGATATTCAAGCAGAATTCTTATATCCTCTAGTTGAGAAAATAGAAGAATTATCTTCTGATAAAGATGAACAAGCAAGAATTGCCATAAGTATTGTTCAGATGATTCCGTATGACTATAGCTCAATAATAAACAATAAATATGCATATGAAGTTTTACATACAAACAAAGGCGTCTGCGGAGAAAAATCAGAATTAATAATCTATTTACTAAGAGAACTCGGATTTGGAACAGCATATATGTTCTTTGAAGAAGAGAAGCATGCAGCCGCAGGAATAAAATGCCCTATAGAATATAGCTACAAAAATTGTGGTTATTGTTTTATTGAAGCAACAGAAAGTTCACTGATTGGACAAAGTAACAATCAATATGTAGATATTGGAAGATTATCTTACAACCCAATAATTTACCAAATATCTGATGGACTTGAATACCAAGATATCATAACGCAAATTGAACAAGCCAAATCTGAACTAGAAAATGAAACAAGATACCAGATAACAGATCCAAGCGGAGCAATTATTCTTAGAAAAAAGGGCACATATACAGATGTTATTAATTACCCAGATATTATAATTAAATATCCAAATTAAATAATAAAAGTGGGTCATATAACCTATTGTTATATGATTCTCAAAGAAAAAAAAGAGCGCCAAGGCCCGGACTTTCACAACTTCTCGCGTTTTTTACTGGGACTAAGCGTTAGCACACGTCCCAGGCATCTTTGTGGCTTTCTCGCGAGAAAGCCTTTTGAACCGGGAATGTCCGAAGACACTAGCTATTTTCGGAAGGAAACCTTGATTTCCTGTCGTTCCAAGCTAGCGGAGTACCAGATTGTCCCACCTTGGCATAAAAGAGAGAAAAAATTAAGTGTTTATAAAATTATTGTTAAGAATTAAAAATCCAACATTTCAATCTCGAGAAAGCCCACTTTCTATGTTTTATACACCATAGTAATATCTCTTGGTATGCCCTTTTCTTCTATTTCTTTCAGAATGGCTTGCGCCTTTAAGTATAAATCTGGGTTTTTCTCCAAGTCGAATTCGTCATCATAGGCTTTAGCACCATCAGAATCTCCTAATTGAAGAATCCTTAGATGTCTTGCAAATAGATCAGCAGCTGCTTCATCAAGTCTATCATAATCTACCTGAAGTTTCAGGCTATCGTCGATAGTCACAGCTCCTGCTTGATTAAAAAAGTTAAGTCGTAGCATAGCAGCATGGCCGTAGGGAACTTCTTTGCCAAATCTCATTGATCTGAACATATCCGCGAAGTTGGCATGCTGGAAAAACCTGACTAATTGACGCCTATCCAACCCTTTATATCCGTCTGTAACTACCAAATCAAATCCATATTGTCTGGCTGCCTCTGCATCACCTTCGTTAATAGGATCATAAAGTTCTCCCAATCTAGGAGAGATTATTTTGCCTTCCATCTGGTCTCCAAGAACATGACCTACTTCGTGAGATGCTACACCAACGACAAAAGCCATAGAGAGTAAGTCATTGAAATCATCTCCGTATTGTGCTATGAACTCTTCAGGAAGAATTGTTCTTGCGATTGGATCTACAATGACCCTGCTCTTGGCATCAAGCATATTTCTCCAACAAAAAATCACGGTCCCTTCCTGATCAACAACCCATTTCTCTTCAGGCGTATAACTGACTGCAATTCCTTGCGCACCCCCAAAGTTATAACCAGACCTAAACACCACATCTTGTATTATAACAGGAACATTAGGCACATTTTTTCTTCTTCCAGCTTCATAAGGAAGGTGATCTTCCAATCTCTGGATATCTCCGAAACCTCCAACGATCTCTTGTAAACGCGCACAATCTTCAGATCGAACAGAAAGTTCTCCGCTTAAGAATTTCTTGATGCCGAATTTATCAGGATAAAGAGAACCAAAAGAGTTACTAGAAAAGAAAGTTACTGGATGGTCTGCTTTGTAAGTTCTTATCAATGCCCTATCAGAAGGAGTATAAGGATACTCTCCCTCCAAAGTTGCATTTGCTTCTGCTTCTTTTCTTAAATAATCCACGAACAACCTTAAACCTTCATTGTCAGTCAAAGAAGTAAGCTCTTCTAATTTTTGCGCAGCCTCTAGCTGGTGCCATTTAATATTTTTTAAATCCTCTGCATATACCACACCATAATTTTCTGATTGAACAGAACCATCAGTACCTAGAGACACTTTAGTATATGGGCTCTTGCCATTCTCATCTGCTCTAATTCTCTCTAAGACTGCTTTATCAGTAACTTCTTCTGGATAAACACCTCTACAAAGAGGAATTCTTGCAAGAACGTCATCATCAAACAGCAAGGTAGTTAATTCATCTAGAGGCAAAACATAATCCGGCATTCTGTCCGCGTTAGCTTCATAAGTAGCTTTCAGTATGTCTACATCAAAATTAGGCCTAATCTTCTCTCTTGTAAAATAATCATGTATTCCCCAGCCAACGTTAAACGCTCGCATATATTCATCTAATCCTTTTGCCCCGAAACCTTGTAAAGCTGCAAGACTCTGATATACTTTCAGACCTGCAGGAGTCAATTGCTTTAAAAATAAAGTATGCCCTATTATCATGGATTCTATGAGATGACCCATGGCATCTACAAACAAATCTTCATGGCCTGGAGCAATCTCTTCTGCTTGTTTTCTTATAAGATTAGCAGAATCAACTTCAATCACAGCATACTGTCCTAATACTTTTTCTACTGTAAGCACCATATTTTGGTATCCCCCACCTCTATGTCTAGAGAAATATCT
>JAHISI010000023.1 GCA_018818345.1 Patescibacteria group bacterium
ACCAATTACATTAGCCATAGCCTTAGACGCTGGAACTATTAAAGAAGACTATACATGTAATGATAAAACGGGAACCTTGGACCTTTACAAAGAAACTGGCTATTTGGATCTTAAGGGCCGTTTTATATACACCTGGAACAAGAGACCTAACGGAGTTTTGAATATTGCTGGGATATTTGCTAAATCCAATAATCCTTGCGCTGCAAAGGCGGGTTTGACTGTTCCTTTACCAACTTTCTACTCTTACTTACAAGCCTTTGGTATTGGACAATTCCTCGGAGTGGGGCTACAAGATGAAAGCACAAGTTATATGAAGCCATTAGAGCAATGGACACTATTAGATCAAATCACAGCGTCATATGGACAAGGAACATCAGCAACGGAGTTACAAGTAGTTTCCGCGTTAAGTGCAATAGCTAATCATGGAACAAGAATGAGACCATATGTAATATCACAGATCAGTGATGAAAAAGAAACAATCAATATTAAACCACAAGTCCTTTCTCAACCAGTATCAAAAGAAGTCGCGGATATCATTAGTAAAGATATGGCAGAAGGTGTACAACAAGATGCATTTGGAGGTCTAGCAAAAGAATTAAAAAATTACAAAATCGCAGGAAAAACAGGTACTGCACAAGTTGCAAAATCCGATGGGGTAGGCTACTTAGATGATTTAAGTAATGCTACTGCAATAGGGTTCGCACCGTATGATGACCCAAAATTCATAATGATTGTTAAGCTTGAAGAGCCACAGGTAAGTACGTATGCATCCTACACTTCCGTTCCTGTATGGCAGGATATATTTTTAGCAATAAAGGATGACCTGGAAATACAGAAGGGAAATTGAGATAATAGATAACTTAATTAACTGAAACTATAAATGACAGACATCTTAAGAACCGGACTAACCTATCTCTTCTTGGCAATTTTATGTTCCGCAATCTTCGCTCCGATAATGATAAGTTTCTTGTATAAGTTTAACCAAGTTAGCGGATTAAAGAAATCAAAGATAGGGGCAGAAGAACATGGGGATAATTCTCTGTTCTTAAGAATTATGAGAGTCACAGAGACAAACGGTACTCCAAACATGGGAGGAATATTAATTTGGATTGTAGTCCCTGTGATAGTAGCACTTACGGTTACATTAACACCAGTGCTAAAAGTATTCCTCCTCGGCTTTGTCCTCTATGGACTCTGGGGATTCTTAGATGTCGTAGTATTTACCAATGGATTCAAGAACAATGAAAAAATAAAAGCATTTCAAGAAACATTTGAATGGAGGCTTGGTAAACTTGCCTTCGCAACATTGATAAACATTGGGATAATGTATTTGCTCTTTAGAACTGGACAATTTGCAACACTTTCATTCTTCAATGTTTTCTCCTTAACAATTACTCCATTGATTGTCATTATACTTGGGTTCATAGGACAACTAGCAATATATTCTGCTGAATTAACAGATGGTTTAGATGGACTAATGATGGGAATATTCTCAATCATCAACTTCGCAATGATTGTCTTACTTCTTGTCCAAGGTCAAACTGAATTTATTCCAGTGTTGTGTATCATTCTTGGTGTACAAGTAATAGATCTCTACTTTAATATTCCTCCTGCAAGATTCTGGAATGGTGGACCCGGCGCTATGCCTCTTGGATTTGCAATATTCTTCATAGGAGTTCTCACTAACAATGTAATACCATATTTTGTAATGTCCGCTATGACATGGATAATCATGGGCTCAAGTGCAATACAGATGCTAAGCATGAAGTTCTTTAAAAAGAGGGTTTTCATAATTGCACCAATACATCACCACTTCCAAGCAAAGGGATGGCCACAGTACAAAGTAACAATGAGATTCTGGTTGTTTACAGCAATATTCAGTATCGTTGGAATCTACTTAGGGTTACTATAAATCCCTACAGCTAATAACACCTGTATTACATATACATACTGAGTTAGAGGTTTTTGACTTGAATACTTCTTGATCCCCGTAGAGAGTGTCATCTTCAACACAAGCTCCTAGGCTTACAAATTCCCCATCTTCTGATTGGTAAAATATTTGGAAATCCTTTTCTAATGTCATTTTTAATTTGGATATTTCAAAAGTATCAACTATCTTACAAGGAGTTGTATATTTTGAGTTATCCATATTTGTAAGAATTGTTAGTCGCAAATCCTTTGATGAAAGTTGATACAATCCTGTTTGAGTAGGAGCAATACCATCTTCAGAGCATAGGACATTCCTTTCAAAACTGACTTTCAATACTCCATTGAGATATGATGCTGAATCAGAAGTAATATCTTCCTGCATAACAACAGTATCACTTAAAAGATTACCATACTGATATGAGAATTTGAGATTTTGTGTAGAATACCCACTATATGCAACTTCCTCTGTTCCAGAATCACATTTTATAGTTCCGTCTGAGCTACATATACATTCCATCCCACCATTATATTCTGGAATATCATCACCACTTTTGTATACATTCTCTCCATATGCACAGGAGTTGAATGATAATTTTTGTTGTATCGAGAGGAATAATCCTACACCAGATACTATTACTAAGAAGACCGTTAATATTATTAACCAGTTCCTTTGTTTTATTTTGCCCATGACGAGGATTATTTTACCACATTACAAGACAAAAGTTATGGCTTTTAAATCTTGTAGTAATTCCCCCTCTAATATATGTTAAAATTCTTCCATGCACGATTCACATATACATTTAAATCTAGAACCATTAAACAGGAATATCCCTGAGATTGTCGAGCACTTCATTGCAAATGGAGGAAAGCATATTCTCAACCAATCAACAGACAATATTGATATCCAAGAAACCCTAGATATTGCATCAAGATATCCAGATATAATTGATGTTGCATTAGGTTTGCATCCTACGATATTTGAGGAAACTACGATTTTAAAAGGAAGGCATAAAAATATATATGAATTCTGTAATAGATATATGGATGAATTTGAAAAGGAATTTGAACAGAATGTAAAAAAAGTCAAAGCAATAGGGGAGACAGGATTGGACTACTATCAATTTACATTTAACCAAAGTATTACTAGACAGGAGCAGGAGGAGTTAAAAGAAATTGAAAAGCTCTCGTTTAGACGACAAATTGCACTCGCATTAAAATATGATCTTCCCTTGAGTATACATGCTAGAGATTTACAGGGAAGAAAGGATACAGTAAGAGATGTTTTAATGATATTAGCTGAAGAAGGTAAGGGAAAAGCACGAGGG
>JAHISI010000024.1 GCA_018818345.1 Patescibacteria group bacterium
AATTGCATCTTAATATTCTGAGTCATCTTTTCTGGCATTAAAATATTCCCAACAAAAATATTTGATACATACAGCTGTGCTGTTTCCATGGAATCTTTTGCGATATCCAATCTAACCCAAGGGATATGGATTCCTTGGAGTGAAAGCTTGGCATATATACTCCATACTCCACTGTTAGGTACTATGCAGATATTGGTTACTTCACCACCACTTATGATATCCGTACTTTGTAAAAGCGAAAGCGTCTCGTCTGGTGTAAGTTCTATGAAAGTATTTTGATCTTCTGACATTACAAAGCCCTTGAATTTCTCGTCCAGAGGTATCAACTCGGTAAGGTTGGATACACAATTCATATTGGGAATTTGGGATTGAAATTGTTTTTGCCAAAGAAGATATGAAATTATTGGATACACCAGAATCCCAATGAATATGAGGGATATTATTAACAAAATTCTAAAAACTTTCTTCATTCTTTTTGTTCTTAAATATTTTTAGCAATATTTTCTTTAACTTCTTTTCGAAGAGATAGACTTCTTCTATCTTAAACACTCTGGAGCCTACCCAATATGATAGTACACCGTATGCTGAGGTTGCTACTGAGAGAAGTATCACGTACATTGTCTTACTTGTATCTAGTTTGAAATCAAATAGCTTAAAGAGTAGGTACATTCCAATACCCATCAATACTGTGTTCAAGAGTTTGATCAAGAATGGTTTTACAGTATTTGCAAAGGTAATCATCTTGGTTTTTGCATTTAACAACATGTAAAGAATAATGACTTCAAAAACGTATGATATGCCTAGACCAAGTGACAAACCACCTACTGCCATATCCGAAGTTCCTCTTGTAGTAGACCATCTCCAGAAATCTTGAATGAAGGACTGGAATACATTCCAGAAACCAACACCATCAGCATGTGAGATCTGTGAAAGCATCTGTTGTAAGATTGGTCTCCAATCAAAGTAGTGACTAAAGAAATTTGTAAGAAGGTAAGCTAAAACAATATTCACTACTATACTGATGGCTATACCTATCAGTGGCATCCATGTTTCTTTTAGTGCATAGAAGGCTCTAAGTATTATCTGATCTATTGTTTGGCCCAGTATAGAGAATGAGAGAAGCACCAAACACCACGAGGTAAGAATAGTTGCTCTCCAGTCAAATGCTCCAGATCCATATACTAGACGAACAATTGGCAATCTTAATACTACAAAAATTGCAATGATTGGTAATACAAGATACAAAGCAAATTGAACTGATGAGTTAAAAATCTTTTTAAATTTTTCCCTATTTTCAAGATCACAATGCTTTGCTAAGTCAGGCAGCGCCAATTGAGCAACAGCACTTCCTATTATATTTATTGGAAATTGATGAAGACTTAGAGCATATCTGTATGAACTCAATGCTCCTGCAGCCAGTGAGAAACTAATCAACGTATTTACAACTGTATTAACCTGTTCACCAATTATTCCAATAGTTCTTGGAATTGCGAGTTTAACTGCTTTCACAACCTTTGAATCCTTAAATGCGGCTTTAATCGTACTAAATGATATTGAATATCTATTCTTGTAGTTAGACATAAAGACAGGGAGTTGGATTAGCAGATGTAGTAATGATCCTAATACTGCTGAAATTGCGATTCCCTCTACTCCCATCTTTCCAAATACCACAAAAATCACAGGCCCAATTATTAATGCAAGGTTGTAAAAAAGAGGTGCTAATGAAGTAGTAAAGAACTGCTTTTGAACCTGAAGATATGCTGTTATGATGCTACTAAATCCTAAGAGTATTGGAGAAAGCAACATTATTCTAGTTAGGAATACAAACATATTGTAATCCGTTAGATCGATATTCTGAGAGAAGTTTAATGCACTCTGAAGTACACTTGATGTGAGAATTAGGTCAGTAATTTGAGGTGTAAATATGAAGAACAGCAATGCTATCAATGCGGTCATTCCAGAGATAATGAGACTCAGATGATTGAAAAAATTGTCTAATCTTTCCTTGCCCTCCTTGTAAAATACTTCTGAAAAGATCGGGATTATAGCGGCATTGATTGAGCCTGCTACTAAGATTGTGAAAAGCATATCTGGGATTGTAAATGCTGCCCAGAAAATATCTAATTCATGAGATACTCCAAAGAGTTGAGCAATGGTTCTTAATTTGATGAATCCTAATATCTTTGTAACAAGCAATATACTCATTACAAAAAAGATCCCATTCTTATTTAACGCTGGTTTCCTCATATTAATCTTGTGCAAGTTATGCGACTAATATCATAATTTAATCTGTGTCTTTTATCAATTCACCTCTTTTTAATATTGTTATTCTAATATATATCCATGAACATTCCACTACTCAATTTTCTCTTTCCTAATATGTGCTGTATTTGTAAAAGGTACGGTAATTATATCTGTGATGATTGTAAAAAGCTACTCAAAAGAAATCTCCCTGAATGCTATATCTGTCGCAGAATTTCACCCCAATATTCTTCTCATACACAATGTAAAAAGTCATGCTCTTTAGATAGTGTTTTCGTGGGTTGGGAATACAATCATATGTCTGCAAGTATATTAAAGTTGTATAAATACAAGAATGTCAGAGAGATTTCGATAGGACTCTCAAATCTGTTCATTGATACCATACAAAAATCTTCTTTTTCCTCTCACCTTAAAAATACATTGCTTGTTCCAGTACCAATATCAAATGCAAGAAGAAATGAGAGGGGTTTTAACCAAATGGAATATATTACTTCATGTATTGGAATGTATTTTAATCTTGATGTAAAAAATGATTTTATATATTGTAAAAACTCAAATTCTCACCAAGCAAATAAGACCCAGAAGGAAAGATACAATTCAAAAGACAATCCCTTTTATATCCAGGATCAAAGTCTAAAAGATATTTCTAAATACAAAAACATTACCTTAGTTGATGATGTAATAACCACAGGGTATACACTAGAGAAGATAACAAAAGTCCTTAAAACACAATATGGGCAAGACTTAATCATCAACGCATTATGCATATTTAGAGGCAAGCCCTACTATCTTTCTACTAATTAGCATCCGTTGTGTTAGTAGTTTCGGTTGTACTACTGGTTGGTACTGTTGCGTTCAACTTCTCGGTTATCTGTTTGTACACATCGGTATTTGTTTGTCCTCCATTTTCAAGAATCTTCTTAGCCGCTTTTAGATATGATTCATATACATCTGTATTCCCCTTTTGTTTGTTGATATCTGCAGCTAGCATCAAAGATGGAACATGCTGTGCATTTATACTCAAAACCTTAGTCAATGCTGAAAGTGCAGAATCTTTGTCTCCGTTTACAAGATATACCTGTGCTTGGCTATAGTACAATTCATAGTTCAGAGGATTTAGTTCAGCTGCTTTCTGTAGAGAATACAATGAGTCAGAGGCATAATCCTTAAAACCCATCCCTACAAGCCCCATGTATACCTGTGCTCTGGTCTCCCAGTTGGAATATTCCGCTGGATTAGTATCAATACTCTTTCTTGTATAGTCTAGCGCGTAATTTTTCCATTTTCCTACACTACTAATTAAATCTGCGTTCTCCGTCGAATCTCCTCCATTCTTTGAATATTTTTCAGCAGATATTCCAACTAGCTCTAGATACATACCACCCGTTTTTCTATTCATCAAAGGATTGTTTCCATCAAACTTGGAAGCTGTAGCATAGTAATATGTCATGGAGTTTATGAATATCTCCCTTTCTTCAATCGTTGGAGTAATATCCTTATATCTAGCATTCTGCTCAACACTAAACGATTCAGCCTTAAGTAAGTAAGCACTAGCTATTGTTTTAGAAACCCACATTCCCAAAGCTCCCATTCCAACACATGCGACAACCACAGAAAGAACAATACTCAAATTGTAAGAAGTCTTACCCGTCTCATTTTCAGGTTTTAAATTTGCAGTCCAGAGTTTTACAACAAATTTCTCCTCTGTTCCCTTACTCAATACTTCTAGCAAAACAGATCGTAAAGCAATCATTACAATGAGAAGTAGAACTACCAAGACACTGTAAACAGCAAACAGAGATGAAAGGAATATGAACAAAATTACAATATCAAGGACTACTAATAACCAGCTATTGTTTATTTCTTCCTTGTATATCTTAATCTTACCTAAATCTCTTCTTAACATTCTAAATATCACGAATCCAAAGAATCCCCACGCAAGTAACCAAATTAACCCTCCATTGGAGAATTGAGTAAATATCTCACTTCCTGCATAGTAGAAGTTAACTCCATTGTACTGAAGTAAGTTCTGATTTAAAGGTTTATATAGATTGTAGGCAACAGAGTATGTATCCATACCCATTCCAAGCAATCCTCTACCAAATGATGCCACAAAGACAGAAGCAGCAATTATCCAAGATACATCAGAGCCTAGCGAAACTTGAGCTACAAGATTAATGCTCTTAGGAATTATTATTGTCCTCAAGGATGGAATTTGTAAAAGTATTGTTGGAATTAAAACAAACAATATTATTCCAACTATGGCTATTAAGATATCCTTTGAAACTACTTTTTCAATCTTAAGTCTCCTCACTCCAAAGAACCAAAGTGCAATCAAAAGTAATACAAACAGTATTATCATCCCTATTCCTTGATTGATTGAGAATATCCAGATATTAATACCAGACAACACAGACGCTACAATGGCAATAGTTAATGCTGTTCGTTTTCCATGTCTGTTGAGAATGAAATCCACAATAAAGCCAGTACTAATTAACATCATGATGAAGTTAACAAGCAAATGTGTTTTGGAAGATCTAAGTAAGGGTAAACCTATTTGAGCAAGGTCCTTATATACTGGGATGAATCCCCATATATTGACGCCTATAAATGAGAAGATGCTTAGGAGGTTAACAATTGTAAAACCAACCACGAAGGCAAGTAGCGCAATCTTAATCTCTTTTACATTCTTTATAAATGTCCTTGCCGAAATACATAAAAGCAATATGGTTACAAAGACTATCAATCCCGCTCCTAATCTTCCATCGGTACCCCAAAGACTACTGCTGATATCTCTTGAAAAAATAGTGGAAAGAATAAAGGAAACTAGAATCGCAAGAATACCTCCGTCTAAAGCACTCTTTAGAAAAGTTGCTTTCCCTTCCCATATCAGTCTGATTATCTCTAAACTAATAACTATTGTAGAAAGCCCAAGTATGACTAAAGACATACTTCTTTCTGTCCAATCCCAAGGGAATGGCATAATAGCAAGCGGCGTTATAAAGAGGATTAGAAAGAAAATATATTTCTGTATCACAGGAATACTTAATTTCTTCTTTTCTACGGTCTTAGAATCTGTAAGCATATCAGGCAGTTTGGATAGTTTAGTACGTAAATCCTACCATAAAAAAAAGAGGAGACCAACAGTCTCCTCTTCCTATAGTGAAGCCCAGATTTTACTCTACAACTTCCCCTTCTTCGGCCTTCTCTTCGTCCTTCTTTGCTTCATCTTTTTTAGGCTCATCCTTCGACTCTTCCTTAGGAGCTTCTTTTGCTGCTTTTTCATACATTTTTTTGCCAATTTCCTGCAACTTCGTAGAAAGCTCTTCTGTTTTCTTTTCGACTTCTTTCTCATCAAAGTCTTCCTTCTCAATGAGCTTTTTTAATTCCTCTGACTTTTCAGTTAATTCCTTCTTGTCAGATTCCTCTACCTTGTCTGCATTTTCTTTAAGCAATTTCTCTGTACTAAAGCAAAGCGTATCTGCTTCATTCTTCTTCTCAGCTCTCTCCTTTTTCTTCTTATCCTCATCTGCATGCTTTGCAGCTTCTTCCACCATCTTTTCGATTTCTTCATCTTTAAGACCGGTGGTTGCAGTTATGGTTATCTTCTGTTCTTTCATTGTAGCTTTGTCTACAGCTTTTACATTCAAGATACCATTAGCATCAATAGAGAATGAAACCTCAATTTGAGGAACTCCTCTTGGTGCTGCTGGAATACCATCAAGTACAAATGTACCTAATGTTTTGTTGTCTGCAGCCATTTCTCTTTCTCCTTGGAGAATATGAATTTCTACAGCTGGCTGACTATCTGCTGCAGTTGAGAAGACCTGTTTCTTTTCTACAGGAATAGTTGTATTTCTTTCAATCAATTTGGTCATAACTCCACCAAGAGTTTCCAACCCAAGTGACAATGGTGTTACATCTAAAAGTGTAATGTCTTTAACATCACCACCTAAGACTCCACCTTGAATTGCAGCACCTACGCCTACAACCTCATCAGGATTTACACCCTTGTTTGGTTCCTTTCCAAAAATTTCGATAACTTTCTTCATAACAGCTGGCATTCTTGTCATACCACCAACTAGTAAGACTTCGTTAACATCTTCAATCTTAAGTCCAGCATCTTTCAAAGCTTTCTTGCATGGTTCCTCTGTAGAGTCAATCAAATCTCCAACTAATTTCTCTAATTGAGATCTAGTTAAAGTTTCTTTCAAATGCTTTGGACCACTTGTACCTGCAGTGATGTAAGGGATATTGATTTCCGTCTGCTCTGAGCTTGAAAGTTCTACTTTTGCTTTTTCTGCAAATTCTCTCAATCTCTGTAATGCAGTTGGATCTTCTCTAAGGTCAATTCCTTCTTTCTTTTTAAATTCGTCTGCTAGAAAATCAATTATTCTTTGATCGAAGTCGTCACCACCTAGGTGAGTATTACCATTGGTTGAGAGCACTTCAAATACTCCTTCTCCAATTTCTAATACTGATACATCGAATGTACCACCACCAAGGTCGAATACTACGATCTTTTCATCTTTACCTTTGTCTACACCATATGCCAAGGCTGCAGCCGTTGGTTCGTTTACAATTCTCTTTACATCCAAACCTGCAATCTTACCAGCATCTTTAGTTGCCTGTCTTTGTGAATCATCAAAGTATGCTGGAACTGTTATAACAGCTTCAGTTACTGGTTCACCTAAGAAATCTTCTGCATCCTTTTTCATTTTTCCAAGGATCTTTGCAGATATCTCTTGTGGTGTATACCACTTGTCTTTCATCTTAACCTCAACGCCTCCATTGGATGATTTTCTCATCTCAAATGGTAAGAGTTTGATATCCTTCTGAACTTCAGGATCATCCCATGATCTACCAATTAATCTTTTAACTGAGTAGATTGTTCCTTCAGTATTGGTAACTGCTTGGTTCTTTGCAAGAATACCTACGAGTGTTTCGCCTTTATCATCCATAGCTACAACAGATGGAGTTAATCTTCCACCTTGTGCGTTAGGGATAACTACGGGTTTTCCACCCTCCATTAGGGACATAACTGAGTTAGTTGTTCCTAAGTCTATACCTATAATTTTTGACATATTATTTATTTTAAAAATTTAATTACTATTTTGAGACAACCACACGTGCTGGTCGAATGACTGTGTTGTCTAATATATAGCCTGGTTGTGCCAAGCCATATATTTCACCACTAGTACCTTCTCCTACCATAGCAACTGCCTCGTGTATAT
>JAHISI010000025.1 GCA_018818345.1 Patescibacteria group bacterium
CATATTCCATGGACTATCAAGATTTTAGAAATCAAGGATTACCAATTGGTCTAATTGGAGGATTTGGTGAAATGTATTCTGGAGGAGATCTGCTAGAAATGCTCTCTAATTTAAATGGAAGCTATGCAGTTGTGGATTTTGATGAAAGTCAGATATTTTTCCTAAAAGAAACCAAGAAATTAAACACAACAGAATCGGTGTTTGTAAAAAACTTAGTAGGGAGTAAAATAGTATCTCGTACCTTAGGAAGCTATGGTATGACTGGTGAGATTATGGGAGTCGAAGGATCCTCATATGTCACTGTTGAATGGGAACACGGAGGAAGAAGTGTAACCAACCTTGGGAGCTTAGAGTTCGTCTCGTATCAAGTATAATTTTAGAACTAAAAGAACATGGAGAAGAAAACTACAAGAAATTTAGGGATTGCAATATTAATGGTGTGTTTGTTTGCTATTGGTTTTGTATCAGGAAGACTCTTCCAAGCCAATAACGCATCAATATCAAATGTCTTCTCTGGAAGATCGGATGTAAATTTCCAACTGTACTGGAATGTATGGGATTTGATGCAGAGTAAGTATGTAGATTCTTCAAAGGTTGACGATCAAAATATGCTCTATGGCTCAATCAAAGGTATGGTGAATTCTTTTGGAGATGCAGCAACGGTATTCTTAGATCCTGAGGAGACCAAAACTTTCAATGAGGCTAGTGAAGGAAAACTTTTTCAAGGTATCGGTGCAGAATTAGGGTATGACAGTAACAATCAAATCATTGTTGTTTCTCCATTAGAAGGTTCACCTGCAAAAGCCGCTGGTATTAAAGCTGGCGACTATATATTAACTATCGATGGTGTAGCTATTACTTCTACGGACACAGTATATGATGCAGTTGCGAAGATAAGAGGAGAAGCTGGTACTAAAGTAACCTTGGGGATTCTGCATAAGGGTGCCACCAAAGCGGTGGATATTGAAATTACTAGAAGTGAGATTACAGTTCCAAGTATGTCACTTTCATATGTTGGGGATAATAAAGATATTGCATTGTTCCAGGTAAGTAGATTTACAGATTCTTCATACAGCGAGTGGACAAAGAATTGGGATACCAATGTTGAGAGTATTGTGGATTCTGGTGTTAAGAAAGTGATACTTGATCTTCGTGGGAATCCAGGTGGATACTTTGATGCCGCCATATATGCTGCTGATGATTTTGTGGGTTCTGGGAAGATCCTTGCACAAGAACAGGATAGCGCAGGTAAAATACAGAAATTTAATTCTACCAAGGGTGGAAAACTTGAAAATATGGAAGTAGTTGTATTGGTAGACGGAGGCAGTGCTTCTGCATCTGAGATCCTCTCTGGTGCGCTACAGCAATCGGGAAGAGCTACGATTATTGGAGATAAGACATACGGGAAAGGAACAGCTCAGAGTGTCTTAGATCTTTCTGATGGTTCTACATTACACGTCACGATATTGAAATGGTTACTGCCTGATGGAGGATGGTTAAACCATGATAATCCAATAACTCCTAATATTGAAATTGCAAATTCAGAAAAAGATTTTACAAAGGGAATAGATACTCAACTGAATAAAGCTATATCTGAGATAGAAAATTAATTTTTAATTTAATATATATGGAAGAAAAGAAAACAATAAACAGCATACTAAAGAGACATCCTCGTAAGTTCCTTTTCATATTTGGAACTATACTTGGGATATTGTTGGTATCAACAATATTTACTTTTGTAGTTATCTTAAATGTGGACCAAATAAGGGGATGGCTTGGTATCTCAGAGGTAACTACGGGCACAGGAACTACAGCAATCACAGTTACTCAAGAGGAAAGTAACACTATTAATATTGTGAAAGATTCTGCATCAGGAGTAGTAAGTATTGCGATCTCAAAGGTATCTCTTTCTCAGAATCAAGGAGTCGTAAGTACAGATAGTAATATTGGTACAGGATTCATAGTGGATGCCAACGGATGGATTGTTACCAATCAACATGTAGTTTCAGATACTACAGCTACATACAAGGTAGTAACTAGTGATGGGAAATCATATGACGTAACAGAAATTGTAAGAGATGATGCTGATGATATCGCTATCTTAAGAATTGAGGCTACTGATTTAACAGTTTTGCCGTTTGGTGATTCGGACAATCTTGTAGCAGGCCAGGAAGTGATAGCCATTGGTACACCACTAGGTCAATATTCTGGTAGTGTAACTAAGGGTATAGTAAGTGGATTGGATAGAACAGTAACTGCTAGCTCAAGTTGGTTTGGTGCTACTGAAAAAACATATGAGGGAGTTATACAAACAGATGCCGCTGTTAATCCTGGAAACTCTGGTGGTCCACTTTTGGATAGCCAAGGTAAAGTTGTTGGTGTTAACTTTGCAACCACATCAGGAGCAGAGAGTATATCCTTTGCATTGCCTATAAATATTGTAAAAGACAAGATTGATGAGTACAGAACATATGGTAAGTTCATAAAGGCATATCTTGGAGTCTCATATGAGATGATTTCGGAATATGTTGCTATGTATTACAATTCTGCCAATGTTGTACCTGGAGCTTTAGTTCAGAGTGTAGAGGCTACTGGTCCTGCATATCAAGCAGGAATAAGAAAGGGTGATATCATAACCGAGCTTGGTGGAGAAGCGGTTTCTTCTTCTCTTTCTACGTATATACAAAAGCATAAAGTAGGAGACAAGGTAGAAGTTAAAGTACTTAGAGCAGGTGTAGTGAAGACTTTTGAAGTAACTCTAACTGAATCTGATTAGTATAAATCGGTCTTTGCCATATTGGTCCTTGATTACCTTAGGGTAGAGTGGTTTGAACAATTCTAGAGTAGATGGCTCTATTTCAAATATTGCACAACCCTTTATATTCTTCACTTCAATTTGTTCTAATAGCTTTTCGTAATATGTAATACCATTCTCACCCCCATCTAATGCTGTTCTAGGTTCAAAGTCCACGACACTTTTTTCTAAGGCCAAGTATTGCTGCGTAGGAATATATGGGAGATTGGCGAGTATCATGCAGAAACTATTCTTTGGTAATGCAATACTCTCGATAAGATCTGTTTGGGAGAAATGGATAACGGGTTCGTTAAGAATATTCTTCTCATTCTCTTTTGCGATATCGATAGCTTCTTGGGAGATATCTGTAGCATGATATGAGTACTTCTGGATATTCACTTTCTCTTCTGGGGTTCTTTCTAGCTCCTTAACGAGGGAGATTATAATACAACCACTACCAGTTCCTACATCTATTATATCTGTATATGGAGTAGGGGATTTAAGTAATTCTTGTTTTACAATATCAATCATAATCTCAGTTTCAATTCGAGGTATAAGTGTATGGGTGTTTAATTTGAATATATTTCCCTTAAATTCTCCTTGCTCTTTGATATATTCCCATGGCTCATTATTTTTAATTCGTTCAATGATTATGTCTAAGGGTAGGGGATTGTTCTGTGTGTATTCTAATATATCCTTAGCTACTCGGGAAATATCATAGTAACCAGAAGTCTTTAAAGCTTCTTGTATCTTAAAAAGAGTTTGTAATTCGTTATTCACTCTTTTCTTGCTGAGCTAATATTTCTGTTTGAATACCTTTTCTAACATCATCGATGATCTGTTGAATATCACCGGCAAGAATACCTTCCATATTAAACCAAGAGAGTTTGACTCTGTGATCTGTTACTCTATTCTGTGGGAAATTATATGTCCGAATCTTTTCTGCTCTAGAGTTTGACCCAATTTGAGAAGATCTCATATCTTTTCTCTTTGTCATTTCTTCTTGTTTCTTAAGGTCATACAATCGAGATCGGAGTAGGGCCATAGCTTTTTCTTTGTTTTGTGCTTGGTGTTTGGTTTCCTGACAACTTACGACAATTCCAGTTGCGAGGTGGGTGATTCTTACTGCCGAGTCGGTTTTGTTTACACACTGACCTCCCGCGCCTGATGCTCTCATTACCTCCATCTTAATCTCACTTGGGTCTATGTGTATATCAATCTCTTTTGCTTCAGGTAGAATAGCTACAGAAGCTGTAGAGGTATGTATTCTTCCAGCTGATTCAGTAGAAGGTATTCTTTGTACTCTGTGGACACCACTTTCATATTTTAGGTTTTTGAATACATTCTTGCCTGCAAGATGTGCAATTACCTCTTTGTATCCACCGTCCTGGGTTACATTACTTTCTACAATTTCAACTGTCCATCCTTTGTTTGTTGCGTATATAGAGTACATTTTAAAGAGGTCTGCAGCAAAAAGAGCTGCTTCATCGCCACCTGCACCTGCTCTAATTTCTAGGATTGCAGATCTATCATCATCTTCATCTTCAAACTGTCTTTCGATTTTAATCTGATATATTTCTTGATCGAGGTCTGTGATTAATTGCTCCTTTTGAGCTATTTCTTCTTTTGCCATTTCCTTAATATCCACATCCGCTTCATTACTTAGCATATATTGTGCTTCTTCAATATCCTTTATGGCTTTCTGTATGGCTGATGTATTGCTTGCAATTTGTGCGTAGTAGCTTAAATCACCACTTAATTTAGAGAGATTTGCTCCTCCTGTTGTATGGGCTAGGGTAATCTGTTGTTCTAAATCATTAACGTGGGTTTGTGCATCATTGATACTGTATTTTTTCTTTAACAAAGCTATATCCATATGGATAATATATCATTTTAAATTATTAATGGAAATTTGTTACCTAGATACTCTAGCGTTCTCAAGCATATCCTTGAGTGTAAGAGTATTGGCGGAAGTTGAGGATGTTTTACCAAGTTTGTCTTTTCTAGCAAGCATCTTTTCTTTCTTGCTTCTGTATGACATTCCTTGTGCTTTAGCTAACTTGGCCTCATATTTCTTTACAATGTTGTCTGTGTCTACAATCTTTTGTTCACCTGTATAGAATGGGTGACATTTGGAACAGATATCTACGGTATGTGCTGTTTCGGAGAGGGTTGAGCCTGTTGTGAATTTGTTACCGCATGAGCAGGTAATTTCTAAATTGTGATTATATTCTGGGTGTATATCTTTTTTCATAGCGAGTAGGATTATATCAGATGAATCTTCCCCAATCAAGGCTTCACCTTGATATCTTGTAGAACACGGTTCAGCGGATGTTCATTTTCCTTTGATACCATTTGGATATATGGGAAAAATGAAGAACGCAAAATTGTATAGACCTAATACTTTTTATCATGTATATAACCGAGGAAATAGAAAACAGATTGTTTTCTGGAATTCCTCAGATTATGTTCGTTTTACTAAAAAAGTTTTAGAATATGAGAAGTTATATGATTTAACGATTTATAAGAGATGTCTAATGCCTAATCATTATCATATGCTAATTAGATTGGGTAATAGTGTTGAGGATATATCTAGATTTATGCACAGAAGTATGACTGCTTACACGATGTACTTTAATAAGAAATATGATTTAGTAGGAAGCGTTTTCCAAGGTCCATTTCGCGTCAAAAGACTTGAGGGTATACAAGATATATTAAGAACTTCGGAATATATAGATAAAAATCCCGTAAAGGCAGGCCTTGTGCGAAGATCTGAGGATTATAAGTGGCTAAGTGGATCTTTCGGTAAGGAAGAAGAGACGTACTATTTGTTAAAGGTGCTGGAGGCGAGGCCTTGAAGTGCG
>JAHISI010000026.1 GCA_018818345.1 Patescibacteria group bacterium
CTGTGCTCAAGAGGAAAACAGTCCAGACCGTCAGATAAGGACCCTAAATTATACTTTAGTGGGAAAGGAAGTGGAGTTTCTCAAACAGTTAGGAGGTTGGCTCAGAGGCAGCCATCCTTTAAAAAGTGCGTAAAAGCTTACTAATCGAGAGATTCTGCACTTAAAATGTAACGGGGCTGAAAGTATATTCCGAAGCTGCGGATTTGTGTATCCTTTTAGGATATGTGAGTGGTAGGGGAGCGTTCTATACATGATCGACTTAGCAGTCGATACATCGCTGTGAAGGTGGCCTGTAAGGAGCTGCTGGAGCGTATAGAAGTGAGAATGCTGGGATGAGTAACGTAAAGCAGGTGAAAACCCTGCTCGCCGAATGTCTAAGGTTTCCATGGCTATGTCAGTCAACCATGGGTTAGTCGGTCCTAAGTAGAGGCTGAAAAGCGTATGCGATGGACAACAGGTTAATATTCCTGTACTACTGATATCAGTGATGAAGATAGAGAATTGAAAAGGCAAGCCCCTTAATGGTTTGGGGTTCAAGCAACGAGAGAGTCTTTTTAGGTAAGTCCGGAAAGATGTTTCTACTCCGGTAGATGGACACGAGTTGCGATGTAAAGGGGACCCTCGGGAATCCAATTTGTCAGACTAATTTTCCAGGAAAAACTTCTAACAGTGAGTGTTTACACTCACAAATGATATCTGTAACCGTACTGCAAACCGACACAGGTGGACTGGTGTGAATGCACCAAGGCGTACGAGTGATGCGTCGTTAAGGAACTCGGCAAATTAACCCCGTAAGTTCGCGAGAAGGGGGGCTTTCCACTATGAGTAATTTTTATTTGTAGTGATGGAAGCAGCATAGAATAGGGAAGAACGACTAGTTACCAAAACTACAGGCGCTTGCAAATTCGTAAGAATATGTATAAGTGCTGACGCCTGCCCAATGCCAGAAGGTTAAAGTAGCTTGTTATCCGTCTGCCAGACTCACTTCGGTGTGTCCGGTGGTGGTGAAGCAGGTAGCTGAAGCCCTGGTCAATGGCGGCTGTAACTATAACGGTCCTAAGGTAGCGTAATACCTCGTCACTTAATTAGTGACTTGCATGAAAGGCGTAACGATTCTTCCGCTGTCTCGACGGCGCGCTCGGTGAAATTGAAATGGCTGTGAAGATGCGGCCTACCTATACCAGGACAAAAAGACCCCGTGGAGCTTTACTGCAACTTTGCATTGAAATAGGGTTTTGAATATAGAGAATAGGTGGGAGACTTTGAAGTCCTCTCGTTAGGGAGGGTGGAGTCGTCAGTGTAATACCACTTTTTTGGAATTTTATTTCTAACAGAATCCATTATCTGGATTTTGGACAGTGTATGGTAGGCAGTTTGACTGGGGCGGTTGCTTGCTAAAGAGTACCGCAAGCGCACTAAGGTCTCCTCAACTCGGATGGAAATCGAGTGAAGAGTGCATAAGCATAAGGAGGCTTTACTGTGAGGGAGACATCCCGATCAGTTACGAAAGTAGGTTTAAGTGACCCTTTGATTGCGCGTGGAAGCGTCATTGTTTAACGGAGATAAGCTACCCCGGGGATAACAGGCTAGTCTTGCCCGATAGTTCATATTGACGGCAAGGATCGGCACCTCGATGTCGGCTCGTCGCATCCTGGGGGTGAATAAGCCCCCAAGGGTTGGACTGTTCGTCCATTAAAGCGGCACGTGAGCTGGGTTCAGACCGTCGTGAGCCAGGTCGGTCTCTATCCGGTATAGGCGTTGTATATTTGAAGGAAGCGGCCCTTAGTACGAAAGGATCAGGGCGTGGTAATCTCTGGTGTATCAGCTGTACTACCAAGTGCATCGCTGAGTAGCTAAATTGCTAATGGATAAGTACTGAAAGCATATAAGTACGAAGCTAATCCTAAGATTAAATATACTTGTGCAGTTCGCTGCACGAAAGATCCGTGGTAGACCACCACGTTGATAGGCTCCAGGTGTAAGCATAGCGATATGTTCAGCCGAGGAGTACTAATAGATCGAAAGCTTTTTTTGAAATTACATATTTCTATTCAGTTTTGAGTGTGTACATTGTACACGTTCATTAGCTCTTTAGAACTTAAGTCCTGATATCTTACGCAAGTAAGGTTGTCAGGCAACAGGAATTTATACCTAGATTTTTGTTGCCTGGCGATTGTAGCAGAGTGGAACTACCTGACTCCATCCCGAACTCAGAAGTAAAACGCTCTCGCGCCGAAAATACTTGGACCCTTGGTCCTGGGAAGATAGGTCATTGCCAGGACTTATTAGAATAGATAAACCCACTAGAAATAGTGGGTTTTTTGTTATTAATCCTGAAGCTGATATAAATATACTCTCGGATACTATCTTGGTATATGCGCATATTTTGTATAGATGCATACACAATCATAGTGTTACATATATATATCGTACCAGAAGCATAGGGGGTTGTGATTCTCAAACAACGTAACTCATCTATTTATACTAGAGCAAACCCCTCTCGATGTCCGAACACATCTTTTACGATTTTCAGACAGAGAACGCTTCGTTTGGAAGATGTCTCGGTATGACAAGGCATATACCAGTACACAATATTTGTACTATACCCTTGCGCCAGGGTAGGATATAATGAATATAGGGTAAAAATATACAAACAAGTACTAATTATGCCGAATGCAAACTATAAGGTAATCGTGTGTGAAGGAGGAGACCAAGTTGGAAAGGCAGATGCCATTCTCACATTCTCCGAGAAAATGATGGACATGGATGTCCCTGTGACCTATGCCTCCTTCCCAATCTATGCAACTCCAATTGGTGCGTCAATAAGATTGTTCTTAAGGAATGGACTTGATGACCTAAATCTTCCAAAGATAGAAGAATTAAAGGTCAAGATGGCTTTGTATGCTCTTAACCGGTTGGAATTCATGGATGTACTTCTCTCACATTCTTTTTACAAAAAGACCTTGATTCTTCTAGATAGAAGCCCTTTTAGTAATGCTGTAACGATAGCGTATGGCTTAACAAATATGGAGGAGGCAAAAGATGCAAAAATAATCGATGGGCTAATAGATTACGCTTTGGAATTAGACCAATTGATGATAAAGAAGATGAAATTAGATAATTGTGTAGTCCAAATGGTTTCAGAAGATAGAAGCTGGGATAACGTAAGGAATGAGACTGCGGATATAAATGAAAATATTGAAGTTCAAAAAGCTTCGGATCAAACATACAAAATGTACGCAGAAAGAGTGGGAGCAGGATGGAAACAAATCATAACTAAGAAAGTGGATGGCTGGAGAGACAGGGGCGAGATTTTTGATGATATATACGAATTTTTAATTAGTAGAAATGGAGCACTCGAACCAAAGGGGAAAAAAATGATAAGGATAAGATATGAAATCGGAATAGAAGAAATTCTCTTAAATATGTACAAGGGATATACTTTACCAGAGGGGATAGTGACTAGGAATCTAAAAGCCTTAAGATCTAATGACAAGGATACAATGCATAATACGGCCTGCTTAATAGGTGTAGATGTTGGTAAAACGTGCAAGATTGTAAGATTTAGAAACAAAAGAGTAAGAAATTCGGCGAAGAAAATAATTGATGAGCATCCTGCTATAATTCAGGTTATACAGCATTTCATTAACAAAGATTTTGCTGATAAATTTGTAAAAGCAATCAATGAACGCTAGAGAGCTTGCAAGGCAATTATTAATAGAAATAGAACAAATATACCCTGAAGCTAAAACAGAGCTTTCTAACTGGTCTACAGCCTTTCAGTTTTTAATCTGCATTGTACTCTCTGCTCAAACTACTGATAAACAAGTGAATAAGATAACGGAGAACCTTTTTAAACAATATCCAACAGCGAAGAAGCTGGCGAGTGCGAAGTATGAGGAAGTAGAGCATACCCTACAGGGTATAAACTATTTTAAAACTAAATCCAAGCATATCATTGAATTAGCTAAGATGGTAAATGATCAGTACAAAGGGGAGCCTCCTAAGACGCTCATAGAGCTTCAAACACTTCCAGGGGTAGGTTACAAGACTGCTAATGTATTTCTTAATGACCTGTATCATTCAAATCAAGGCATTGCAGTAGATACTCATGTGAGTAGAGTAGCTAAATCATATGGTTTAACAAAGGAAACAGATCCAACTAAGATAGCTCATGACCTAGAAAAGCTCTATCCTAAGGATGATTGGTACAAAGTTAACTCCCTTTTCGTACTATATGGCAGGTACATCCTAAAGGCCAAAAAGCCTGATTGGGAAAAGGTTGTGCTTAAAGAATACCTTGTGATATAATCCATCTCGTAGCAAATAAAATTATTAGTATGTAATAGCAGCTACAGGCATTACATCACCAAAGGAAAACCCTATGGCACAAACACAAAAAAGTGCTTACGCACAAATAGATCAGTTCCTCATTGATGAAGGAAACAAGATCAGAAAACTTTCTAAAGGCGATATTGTTGAAGGAATTGTTGCAGACGTTAGAGACGGCTATGTCGTTGTTGACGTTGGTTACAAATCTGAAGGAATTGTTGCAGGAAGAGAATTAAAGAGTGAGACAATGAATTGGAGAGATCTCAAAGTAGGAGACACAATCCTAGTATATGTTGTTAAACCAGAAGATGATGAAGGACAATTGGTTCTCTCAATCAGAAGAACGCAACAAGCTAGTGCATGGATTACACTTGAGAAATCAAAGAAAGATAACTCTGTTGTTGAAACTACAGTAGTAGAAGCAAACAACGGTGGATTAATAGTAGAGATTGGAAAAGATATCAGAGGATTCATACCTACATCTCAATTAGATGCTTCAAGAGTATATCTAAACGGTGTAAGACAGGTTGGAAAAGATATCTCTTCAAGAGTACAAAAGACATTGAATTCATTGGTTGGTGAAAAAGTCCAAACTAGAATTATTGAATTAGACAGAGAAAAGAATAGAATCATTCTTTCAGAAAAGATGGTTACACAATCAAGAGACTTAGAACAGAGAGAAAAGACATTGAACAAGGTTAAAGAAAGCGATGTATTAGTAGGTACAGTAAGTGGTATTACACCATTTGGTATCTTTGTTAATGCTGAAGGACTTGAAGGATTGGTTCACCTCTCAGAATTATCATGGGACAAGGTTGAGAATATTGATAGCATCTACGCAGTAGGTGACAAAGTTAATGTCATGGTTATTGGTATCTCAGACGGTGGTAAGCGAGTAGCTTACAGTGTTAAGAGATTACTTAAAGATCCATGGGCAGAGGCAATTTCAATGTACAAAGTTGGTGATGTGGTTAAAGGTGAGATTCAAAAGGTTGTTCCTTACGGAGCATTTGTTAGAATTGGTGAAGGTCTTAATGGACTCATCCATATCTCAGAACTTTCAGACAAGTTGGTTAAAAATCCTGAAGATATTGTAAAAGAAGGACAGCCAGTTGATGTTAAGATTCTTTCCATATCTTCTACAGAAAGGCACTTGGGATTGAGCCTAAAGGGTGCAAGTGCAAAGAAAACAGTAGTTGAACCTAAGAAGAAAGTTACCAAAGAAGAGCTTGCAAGTGCAGTAGATAGTGCAATTGAAGCAGAGCTAACCACAAAAGAATAGTCTGGATGTAGTATAATTGGGTATGGCATCAATAACTCTGGGTAAAAAACAGAACATTTTAAAACGACTTAGTAAAAACGCGAGGATATCTCTTCGTAATGCTTCATTAGTAATGGAGCATTTAAAAGCGAAGAGTATCTCTCCGGAACATATATTCATAGGTATACTTTTGAACGAAGATAGTCTGGCTACAAGGACTATTGCTTCTATGAATGTTGATCGAAATGACCTAATGAAGAAATCCTTTGGTGGAAGAATGATTGAGATAACCACGGATCCTAACTCGGCTAGAGAATTAGAAATTTCCAACGAATCTCAATTTGTACTTCGAAAGGCATACGATATTTCAAGAAAATATTCCCATGTATATGTAGGGTCTGAACATATAATGGAGGCATTACTTCAATTAGATATCGACTATTTCAAAGATTTAATTCACATTGGTTTGTCATACAAATCCTTTAAGAGAGCTTTAGATAACTATGCCTCATACCCTCTAGGTGTTTTGGCTCGTCCGCATATGCCAAGTAACCCTATGGATGATGATTCAATTGTTGATTTTCTAGGGATAGATTTGGTTGAGTTAGCTAGAGAAGGGAGATTAGACCCAGTTCTAGGTAGGGAAGCAGAAATTAATCAGCTCATAAATATATTAAGCAGAAGAAAGAAGAACAATCCAATCATAGTTGGTGAGGCAGGTGTTGGAAAAACAGTATTGGTAGAGGGGCTAGCAGAAAGAATAGCCTTGGGCCATGTTCCACCTTCACTTCGAAATATGCGAATTGTATCCTTAGATATCGCAAGTATAATGGCTGGCAGTAAGATGAGAGGAGATGTTGAAGAAAAGATCATGTCCATAGTAGATGAGGTTATTTCTTCAAATAACACAATCCTTTTCATAGACGAAATCCACAATATTGTTGCTCCAGGTATGTCTGGAGGACCATCAGATATCGGGTCTGTGCTTAAGCCCGCGCTTTTGCAAGAAGACTTTAGATGTATAGGGGCTACAACTACGGAAGAATATTCTGCCAATTTTGAATCTGATAGTGGTTTGGCAAGAAGATTTCAGCCAATTCATTTAGAAGAGGCAACACAAGAGAACACCCTTGAGATACTTCAAAATATTAAGCCAATATTGGAAAAACATCATAATGTAAGCATAAGCAAAGAAGCTTTGAGAACAGCAGTTACTTTGTCTAGTAGATATGTAAGTGATAGGTATCTACCAGATAAAGCAATTGATCTTTTGGATGAGGCTGCGGCATCTAAAAGGCTAGAGATAGAGAATGAATATGGAGACATTTCTGAACTCATATCTCAATTAAACAATCTCAAACAGAAAAAAGAGGTATTCATATTAAAAGGGAATATGCCCAGAGCTGAGAAACTACAGCATCAAGAGGTTGAACTTGAAAAGCAGATAGAGAAAAGGGAGAAGGAGTGTGCAGAGAATAAGAAAAGTAGGAAAAACCAGATAGATGAGGATGATATTAGAATGGTTGTCTCGAAATGGACGGGTATCCCATTAAATACATTAGGTAGCAGGGAAAAAGTGTCCTTACTAAAACTAGAAAGAGAGTTAGATGCATTTGTTGTTGGGCAAAAGGATGCCTGCCGAGCAGTGGCAGCTTCCATTAAGCGAGCACGTACTGGTATATCTGATTCAGATAGACCATGGGCTTCATTCTTGTTCTTGGGACCTACTGGAGTAGGTAAGACAGAGCTTGCGAAGGTGTTGACCAAGCAGCTTTTGGGAAACGAAGATAGGCTAGTACAAATAGATATGAGTGAAATGATGGAGATGCATAGCGTCTCTAAGTTAATTGGGTCTCCTCCGGGCTATGTAGGCTTCCAGCAAGGTGGTATGTTAACTGAGCAGGTCAGAAGACAACCCCATTCGGTTATTCTTTTTGATGAGATTGAAAAAGCCCATCCAGATGTATTAAATGTGTTACTTCAGATATTGGAATATGGACATTTAACAGATGGAAGGGGAAGGAAAGTGAACTTCAAGAACACAATAATCATCCTTACATCAAATATTGGGGCAGAGGATATAAAGAAAGACAAGGTGTTGGGTTTTGTTGGAACTAGAGAGAAGAAACGAAGTGATATCGATATTAATAAAGCATACTCTAGTATGAAATCAGAGCTTCTAATGAAGCTAAAAGATACTTTAAGACCTGAATTACTCAACCGTATAGATGATATTGTCATATTTAGATCATTGACGAGAAAGGATGCAAGAAAGATTGTTGAATTGCTAATTAATGATTTAAATACTCGCCTAGTTGAGGAAAATATTGTCGTGGAAATTACAGACAAAGTGGGAACATACTTGGTGAAAGAGGGATTCAGTGATGAATATGGTGCAAGACCACTTAGAAGAATGGTGCAGGACTCTGTAGAGAATGTCCTTGCTGACCATATCCTTTCTCACAAGATTGTAAAAAAGAAGATGAACGAAGTTACCATTGATATGATTAATGGTAAAATGGGGATATTAAATAACTAGTCTAACTATGAAATACATTTGCACTGCATGTGGTACTGAATCTCTTAAATGGTCTGGTAAATGTCCTAGCTGTGGTCAGTGGGGAACACTGGAAGAAAGTGAGGAACTTCCTGTAGAGAAATCTGGAACAAAGGTTGGTACTGCGGCGAAATATGAATCAATATTACAAGAGGAGAGTAAAACATTTAGCTCAGATACCCGTATTTCAACTGGATATCAAGAGGTTGATAGGGTGTTGGGCGCAGGTTTAATTCCAGGAGAAGTAGTGTTAATTAGTGGAGAACCAGGGATAGGGAAATCTACTTTGCTTATGCAAGTTGTTTTGAAATTCTCAGATAAAAAGATTTTGTATGTTTGTGGTGAGGAATCTCCAGGACAGTTGAACTCTAGGCTAGTTAGGCTTTCCAATAACAAGTCTTCTAGTAAAATAGGGCAGAATTTCATGGTAACAGAGGATATTTGTGTAGAAAATATTGTAGCCCTAATCGAAAAAGAGAATTTTAATCTCATAGTAGTTGATTCAATTCAAAGCATATCTTCGATGCAATCCAGAAGCTATCCAGGAAGCATAAGCCAGGTAAGGATTTGCGGAGCTATGCTAACTCATATTGCTAAGATTAAAAGAATACCAATGTTCATAGTGGGCCAGATAAATAAGGGTGGGGATATCGCTGGTCCTAAGGTATTGGAGCATATTGTTGACTGTGTCTTGTATTTAGAGGGGGATCAATTTAATCAATATCGTATATTAAGGGGGATGAAGAATAGGTTCGGCTCTACTAACGAGATTGGTGTGTTTGAAATGACGGGTAGTGGATTACAAGAAGTTGGAAATCCGTCATTAGTATTCCTTGAAAATGATACCAAATCTTCCGGCAGTGCTATAGGTGCTGTATTACAAGGCTCTAGAGTCGTTTTTGTTGAGGTACAAGCATTAGTTGTAGAGCGCGAAAGTACGGGTGGCCCTATGATGCGTGTAGCTAATGGTATCAAAAAACCTAGGTTAGATATGCTCTGCGCGGTTATGTCTCGTAAGGGTGGAGTATTTTTAGGAGATAAGGATGTGTTTGTAAATATAGTGGGAGGGCTGAATATTAATGACCCGTGTATTGATTTGGCGATATGCGCAGCGATTAAGTCTTCTGCGAAGGATAAGGTTCTCGATAAAGAGAGTGTATATGTAGGAGAAGTTGGTTTGACAGGAGAGGTAAGAGGGTCATGGGGAGTTGGTGCAATAATTGATGAGGCTCAAAGAGTTGGTTATAAGAGTGCAATTATTGGAAAATCTAAGCTTGGGAAGGCCCAGGATATCGTAGTTAAAAAGATTTCTCAGATTACTAGTATTTAAAGAGTGCTAAGGCGCGCTATGTGAATGTTTCTTCCGCCTCTGTATCCACAAAAGGCGTAACATTGTAGGGGCCAGATATTTTTGTGTAACACATTGAACCCGTACCAAAGAAAAGCTCAAAGCAGAGTGATTTTAGAGAAGTGAGGGATAACAATGTATATGTGGATACTATATATAGGGTTGACAATTATATCACTCGAGGCGTATACTATACTGTTCTTTCAGAAGACTGTGGATATCTTAGGTTTTTCCCTTTGTCTGGGGTGTCACGAGCACATCTGGGCAACAGGATAAGCCTAAGAAACCATATTCAACTGATATTAAGAAAAGAAGGGGTAAATATATTTATATATGTTACCCGTTATTTTTTTCTTATACTATTAAGAGAAAGAAACCGGGGTCGGTTGGGGCAGTACCGATCCCTTCTTTTTAATTCCCTTTTGATCCGTATATTTGACATATTTTTTTTATTTCAATATACTTTTGGAGTCGATAGGGCGTATGCCCAATATTAAATTTCCTGTTAAAAAAATGGCTAATAAAGTTAAAACGATTCAAGAGTATGAACAAATGACTCTTGCACAGCTTCGAGAGGAAGCAAAAAGTTTGGGTATGGAAGATTTTATGGAATTTCAAAAGCGAGAGCTAATTATAGAAATTCTTAAGAAAGCTACCAAGGATGATGGATTTGTATTTGTAGGCGGAATCCTAGAAGTAATGAAAGATGAAACCCATGGATTAATTAGAACCGAAGGGTTACTTCCAAGTGATAATGATGTATATATTTCAGGTTCGCAGATTAAGAAATTCAGTTTAAGAACTGGAGATGAGGTTTACGGTCCAGCAAGATTACCAAAAGAAAAAGAAAAGTATCTAAGTCTCTTGAGAGTAGATACGGTGTATGGAAAACCAGCAGCAGAAGCTGCAAACAGACCTGCATTTAGAAAGTTAACTCCAGTATTCCCTGATAAACAGATGAAGTTGGAAACAGTTTCAGATGTACTTTCTACTAGAATGATAGATTTGCTTTCACCAATTGGTTTTGGTCAAAGATCTATGGTTGTTTCTCCTCCTAAGGCAGGTAAAACCACCATATTGAAAGACATTGCTGATGGTGTTGCAAAGAACCATCCTAAAGCAAAATTAATGGTTGTACTCGTCGGTGAGAGACCTGAAGAGGTCACAGATATGATGAGATTTGTTAAGGGTGAGGTGTATGCTTCAAACTTTGACGAACTTCCAGAACAGAACTGTAGAATAGCTGAAATGGCACTCCAGAAGGCTATGAGAATGGTCGAATGGGGCGAAGATGTCATTATACTCATGGATAGTATTACAAGACTTGCTAGAGCTTACAACATCACTATGCCAACATCAGGTAAAACACTTTCGGGTGGTTTTGATCCAGTTGCTTTGTATCCTCCAAAGAGATTCTTTGGTGCTGCTAGAAACTTTGAAGATGGTGGTAGTTTAACCATTATCGCTACAGCATTAGTAAATACTGGAAGTAAGATGGATGACTTGGTATATGAGGAATTTAAAGGTACTGGTAATATGGAACTCCACTTAGACAGAAATCTTGCTAACAGGAGAATATTCCCAGCTATCAATGTTGTTGATTCTGGTACTAGAAATGAAGAACTTCTCTTAAGCAAAGAGGTTATGAATCAATCCTGGAGAATCAGAAGAATGCTAGAAGTTTTAGGTAACAATGAAAGCCCAACAGAAGTGTTGGTAAGTGGCCTAAAGAAGACTAAAACCAACGAAGAGTTCTTGGCTACTCTGCACGAAGCATAGAGAATTGGTATAATAGTGGTCATCAATTCTAATAACTAAACGATTGGAAGATATTGGGTCGAATCAAAATAAAAATGTTGCAGGACTAAGCTTCAAGGATCTATCAAAAGAAGAGAAAGATTCTTTTAATGCTACCTCTGGAGATTTTCTTTTTGTTAATGAGGAGATAGGAGAAAAAAAATCCTTAATTGATGCTAGAGGAAAATTTTTAGAATTCATAAATACCAGGAAGCAGAGAAAAGATGTATTTGCATTTGTAATAGAGCTTTTAAGCTATTTCTATACTCGTTTTCGAGTTGCTCTCATACTTCTTTCTGTACTATTCGATATCTTTAGTGATTTCATAAACTTCTTTAAGGACAAGATTGTTAAGAGAATGTTCTGGGGTAGAGGTACTTTCCTCAAATCTGCACTACAAGTCACACTATCATTCATGGTATTCATCTTAATCATCTCCTATGTATATAGAAGACCAGTTGTCATAGAAGCAAGCGCAGATACACTAGCCAGTGTCGGAGTGCTTGAAACAGACACTATTGTTGCTACAGCATCATTAAATACATTAGTGCCGAAGGATAGGGGTAGAACATCAACTATTGAGTATATCGTAAAGAGAGGTGACACTATTAGTTCCATTGCAGCTGCAAACAAGGTTAGCACCCAAACTGTTTTATGGGCAAACGATATGTCTGCAAATGACTATCTTAAACTAGGGCAGACATTACAGATTCCTCCTCAAGATGGTGTGATCGTCAAAGTCGCAAAAGGTGACTCTGTTGAATCATTAGCAAAGAAATATTCCGCTGACGCCGCAGATATCGTTGATGCGGCATGGCTAGAAGCACCATACACTCTTACTGTGGGGGTAGAGATATTTATACCTAATGGTGAAATGCCAACAGTAATTGCAAAGAGAACTACAACAAGCACACCTTCTTCATATCAACAATCATCAATTAAATATAGTGGTGGTGTAGCAGACCCTAATGTCGGAAGATTCTTAGGATGGCCAGTAGGTGGACCAAGTGCAATATCTAGAGGATTCTTCTCTGGTCACTATGGTATCGACTTCTACCCAACAGGTGGAAAGAGACCAAGTGTCATAGCTTCATGTGCGGGTACTGTAATAAGTGCAGGCTGGGGCTATTGGGGCACAAACTATGGGGGCTACGGCTATTATACTCACGTCGATTGTGGTAATGGATATACCATACTAAATGGACACATGGACAAATTGTATGTGTCGGCTGGTCAACACGTAGGCAAAGGACAGGCACTAGGCCTCATAGGTGCTACAGGTGTTGCATACGGTGTGCATACTCACTTCGAATTGAGAAGGGGTGCTGGACTTGGAGGTAGAATAAACCCTGCCCCATATATGCAATAACAGATATTCTTTAGTATAATAACCTCAGTGGGCTCATAGTTCAGTTTGGTAGAATATCTCATTCGCATTGAGAAGATCGCCGGTTCGATTCCGGCTGAGTCCAGAAGTTTGTTGTGGGCCTGTAGCTTAGCTGGTTTGAGCACATCGCTGGCAGCGATGGGGTCAGGGGTTCGAATCCCCTCAGGTCCATAAGACAACTTCTTTGAACACTAGCCCTCGTTTGAGGTCAATGTTCCACGATACGGTTTCATAAAACAAAAACACCGTCCTTTCAATCTTCCTTTTTTTCTTGTAAAATATCTACAATAAATTCTCTCTTAAGTTCAATGGAAAGAACCTACAAACCACAAGAATTCGAAAAGAAATGGCAAGACAAATGGTTCTCAGAACTTAGTTACGAGGGAAAAGACCTCGATGAAACAAGAAAAAAGTACTACCTCTTAGTAGAATTCCCATACCCATCAGGCGATAGTATGCATATGGGCCATACAAGGAACTACTCAATGTTTGATGCGGTAGCAAGACTCAGAAGAATGAAAGGCGAAAATGTCATGTTCCCAATGGGGTGGGATGCATTTGGATTGCCGACTGAAAACTACGCTATAAAGGTAAAAAGAGCACCTCAAGATATCACTAGAGAGAATATAGATACATTCAGAAGACAGCTCAAGAGCCTTGGTTTGTCATTTGATTGGAGTAGAGAGGTAAATACTACAGATCCAGAATATTACAAATGGACTCAATGGATATTCCTTAAGCTATACGAAAAAGGATTAGCTTACAAAGCTAAGAAGCCAATAAACTGGTGTCCGAAATGTAAAGTAGGATGCGCAAATGAGGAAGTTGTAGATGGAAAACACGAAAGATGTGGCACCGAGGTTGAACAGAAGGATATGGATCAATGGGTCCTTAGAATCACTGAATACGCAGACAAATTAGACAAAGACTTGGACTTAACGGACTATGTCGAAAGTGTAAAGACAAGGCAGCGAAATTGGATAGATGCAAAGACGTGGTATGACGTTAAGTATCAAGTGGAGGGCACAGACGAATATATGCAGGTTTCAACAACTAGACCTGATACTCAGTTTGGGGCAACATTCGTTGTCGTAGCACCAGAACATCCCATTCTCCAAGAATTGATGGGCAAGATGCCGGAGAGTAATAGTGAAGAGGTGCAAAAGTACATAGAAAGCTCAAAAAAGAAGTCTGATTTAGAGAGAGTGAGCGAATCTAAAAACAAAACTGGTGCATTCACGGGGTTATATTGCTTGAATAGCATATCAGGTGAGAGGCTGCCAATTTATGCAGCAGACTTTGTATTAGCAAACATTGGCACTGGAATGGTGGTTGGAGTCCCGGCACATGACAAGAGAGACTTCGATTTTGCTCAAAAATTTAATATCCCTGTAATTAGGGTGATTGAAGGACCAGATGGAGACAGATCAGAGATAAAAGAAGCAAAAGATGTGTATGAAGACGAAGGAACTGTTTATGGTTCTGGCTTTATGAACGGTCTTGGCAGTGAAGAAGCACGAGTGAAAGCTGCAGAGTATATTAAAGAAAAAGGTATAGGGGATACGGTTAGAAGATACCATTTACAAGATTGGATATTCTCTAGACAACACTACTGGGGAGAGCCAATTCCAATCGTGCATTGTCCTGTATGTGGCGATGTTGCGGTGCCAGAGGATCAATTGCCATTAGAACTTCCATACGTAAAGGAATATGAACCATCAGTAACAGGAGAATCTCCTTTGGCAGCAATGACAGACTGGGTAAATACCAAATGTCCTAAGTGTGGAGGGGATGCGAAAAGAGAAACAGATACAATGCCTAACTGGGCAGGTTCAAGCTGGTATTTCATCAGATATACAGATCCTCACAATACAAAGGCCATAGCATCCCCAGAACTAATGAAATACTGGATGCCTGTAGATTTGTATGAGGGTGGACAGGAACATGTCAATTTACACTTATTGTATTCAAGATTCTGGTACAAATTTTTGTATGATCAGGGCATTGCTCCATCTCCAGAGCCATATCATAAGCGTACGATCCATGGAATGGTATTAGGTGAGGGCGGTGCTAAGATGTCTAAATCCCTTGGGAATGTAATATCCCCAGACGATTTAATATCTAAGTATGGAGCCGATGTTACTAGGGCATACATGATGTTCATGGGTCCATATGAAGGTGACGTGGTCTGGAGCGCAGAGACAATCAATGGTGTTAAACGATTTGTATCTAAGTATTATGATTTTGTATTAAATGCTTGGAATAACAAACAAGGGGAATCTGATGAAGCAGCACACAAAGCTTTAGCGAAGCTTCTAAAGCGAGAAGAGGACAATCTCTTGTCTCTAAAGTTTAATACAAGCATATCTGCTCTGATGGAGTTCTATAATGAATACTCAAAGAGTATATTCAATCAAGAAGACATAGAGAAATTGATTATTGTGATAGCACCATCTTTACCACATATGTCAGAAGAGCTATGGAGCTTAATCGGACATAAAGACAGCGTGCACAACCAGCAATGGCCGAATGTTGACGAAAAGCTTTTGCAGGAAGAAACAATCGAAGTGCCGGTGCAGATTAATGGAAAGGTTAGGGGGCGAATAACTATAAGTACCTCTGATACAGAAAATTTGATCAGAGAGAAAGTGCTGTCAGATCAAGCTTTGCTGGGCTATTTGAATGGAGGAGAGATAAGGAAATTCATATATGTACCCAATAAGATTGTAAATGTTGTTGTATAAGGCTTTTCGTTGAGTCCCAAACTGTTCAAAATCTTTGACAAAAAGATCGATTTTTCATATCATTTTACGATAGGTGTCATATCTAAATTGCTTTTAGCAAAACACTTTACTGCCGGAGAAACATGATAAAAATTGACTGCCCAAAACTAGTAAAATCCTCTATCCTGGTATCCATATTCTTTTTGGTATTATTTCCTAATGCTGCACTAGCTTTAAGCAGTAATACAATAAACTTCCAAGGAAAGATTGTTAGAAATGATACTGGTTTTGAAGGTCTTAATGTAACCACGGGTAGTCCTGCTTGTGTTGTAGCTGGGAATTCTAACGATACTTGTGACTTTGAAGTTAAATACTATTCTGCTGCATCAGGAGGGACTCTCTTGTTGACAGAGGATTATCAGAATACTGAAATAGGACAATACAATGGTGCATTTACACTATCTCTTGGATCAGATGGGACTCCAACAGCAGGGTCATATGCAACCTTTGATGCAATGATTAAGGGTGTTACAGATTTGTATGTTCAATTGGGTTTCTCTCCAGCGGGAGATGCTTCATATACTGAAACTTTTTCAAGAATGCCAATACAGGCATCAGCATATGCAATTAAGGCAAAGTATGCGTCAGGTGCGAATACAGCGTTTCAATTTGATAATGCGGCAAATAGTTCGGGATATACAGCACCATCAGCAGGTATGGTGTATTACGATACAACAGATAGCGAATTGAAAGTATATGATGGTTCTGTTTGGGGGAGTCTAGGTGGAGGTGGTACATCTTCACTTTTTACTGATGGAGGGATATTTACATATCTAACTAGTTTAACCGATCATTTTGTTTTAGGATCTAGTAGCTATACTGCCATAGGGGCAGATTCCTACAATACATATCTTACAGGGTTAGGGACTAGGGCGCCTTTGTCTTTTGATATGACTGCGAATAGATTGACTGTCTCTGGTTCTCAGGCTCAATCTGGCTTAACTGTATATTCCGACTATGCGTCTTCTAGTCCATGGCCAGTGGCTACATTTAAGGCTGAGAATACTGGGTTTAGTAATGTGGTAATGCAGATTACTCAGGATGGCACAGGGAATATTTTACAATTACAGAAGGGTAGTACAGATGCCTTTGTGTTTGAAAATCCTTTAACCTTCTACATACATCCTAGGACGGATGAACCACTTGTTTCAGAGAACAGGCTTTACAATGTTAATGGTACTTTGTATTGGAATGGTAGTCCTGTTGGTGGGAGTAGTAGTCTTTGGACTGATGGGGGAACGTTTACATATCTGACATCTACCACAGATGACGTTGTGATTGGTGGTGATTCGTTGGGGACTGCAGCTTTCTTCTTTGATGTTTCTACTGGAAACTTTGGTATCGGGACTAGTACTCCTGGGGCTAAGTTGGATATTGCGGGTTCTAATTCTACGATATCAAATACTACAGGAGACATAACTATTACTCCTGATGATGCTTTGGTGATTAAGGCTAATGATACTCAAGCGGATAACTTGATGGAATGGCAGGATTCTACAGGAACCATATTGAGTCTCATTAATCAGAATGGGTATGCTACTTTTGGTAGTGATACAGGTAATACTGGAGCTATGCTTAGCCTTGGTGCTAGTACTGGTACTGTTGCTCAGATTAATCTTGCTGCGGGTTTGGATGTTGCGTTACCAAGTTCTGGGGATATGTGGTGGAATGGTACGAGTTTGTATTTCTTTGATGGTTCTACTTCTGTCGATCTTTTAACTGCGGGTGGTGGTGGGAGTAATGTGCTTTCTAATTACGGTATGGTTTCTAATGGTACTTACATTGGTGTAACGCATGATACTAATAGCTATGATGTGGTTGCTAGTGGGTGGATTTGTGTGGGGGGTACCAATAATGCGGCTTGTAGTGGAGGGCAATGGAAGAATGTACAGGAAACTGATTTTACGATAACGCATTCTTTGTCTAATCAATGGAATGATGCGGCTGAGGAAGGGATTATACGATCTATCATAAAGTTAACGGATGTAGAATTAGCACCTGGAATTAATGTGGGAACAGGGGCGGATGGAGATATTACGATTAGTAGTAATGTTAGCATAAATACAACGAATTCTATTACAGGAAGAAGCTGCGCAGATGGTGGGGATGCTGTTAATTACAATGTTACAGCTTTTAATGCTGCTGGTACAGAAGCAACATTAAGTACTTCCCCAAGTATGGGATGTTTGAATGTAAATGATGAGGTGTTGATTATTAATCTCCAAGGTACAATCTCAGCATATGGTAATACAGGCAATTACGAAACCCTCCGTGTTGATAACGTTTCCGGAAGCACTGTAACATTCAGTACTGCAAAGTCAAAATACTACGGGAACAATCTTACAGATGATTCAAATCTGGGAACAACTACTAGTAACCAAAGGGTAATGCTTCAGAGGGTTCCCAATTACAATAATGTTACTGTTAATAGCAGCTACACTTTCTCTCCTACGGCTTGGAATGGAACCAAAGGTGGGGTTTTGTTCTTTAGATCAAAAGGGACCGTTTCTGTTGGGGGAAGCATAAGTGCATATCAAAAAGGATATAGAAATGGCGCAACGGTAGTTGGCGTAAATAACTATATGGGAAGTGGTGGTGGTGAGGCCTTTTGTAGCCCTGGTGGAGCTGCAGGAGGAAGTGGTGCTGGTGGTGCAGGAGCCGGTGGTGGAGGTTCTGGGTATAGCAATTATACCGCAGGTACGGCCTATTGTGGTGGTGGTGGCGCTGGGAGTTCGAATACGGCTGGATCAGTAAGCGCAGGTGGTGCTGGTGGTGGTGCTTCTGGACATGCTTCAGGTGGTGCTGCTGGATATGGTACTTCTGGAACGGGTGGTACAAGTGGTGGCGTTTCTGGAGGAACTAACACTTCTGGCGCTGGAGGAGGTAGTGCATCAGGAGGAGGAGGTGGTGGTGGTACCTATGGTGATGCTAATTTGAATAAATTAATGTTTGGATCTGGCGGTGCCTCTGGTGGAGCACATACAAGTGGTGTGACTGGTGGGCGTGGTGGTATTGGAGGTGGAATTATATCTATTGCTGTAAATAGTTTAAGTGTTTCAGGTAGTATTAACAGTAATGGTGAGGGCGGTAGCAACTATGTGTCATGCAATGGTACATACCCATGGTGGGGAGGAGGGGGTGGTGCTTCGGGTGGGTCTATAAAGGTATCCGCAAATACTGGTGCGATTGGGTCTGGATTAGTAACTGCGAATGGTGGGACTGGTAGTTCTGGATGTGCAGGTGGTGGTGTAAGCTATTATGGTGGAAATGGTGGTGTAGGAAGAATAGCCATCTACTATAGCTCTGCATTATCTGGAACAACTACTCCAACAGCTACAACGGCATCCGTTGGTTACAACAACTACGGTATCTACAATAGCCCAGTTATATCTACTCCTAATGCTCAGTCATATGACAATCTAAGATGGGATGCATCTTTAAATACATACGGTAAGATATCTGTACAAACTAGGAGTGGTAATACTACTGATCCTACTGCTCCGGCTAATAGCTTTGTGTGGACGAAGTATGATAATACAATTGAAGGCCCTTCTGATACTACGGGGACAAATGGAAGAATACCTCTTGGAACGAGTGGTAAGGGAGATGAAGATTATATATATTCCCCAACAGTTATCAAGGATGGGGATATGTATAAGATGTGGTATACTGGCGAGGATGCAGATAGTATTACAAGAATATATTATGCAACTTCAAATGATGGTATAACGTGGACGAAGTATGATAATACGATTCCCTCTGCTTCTGATACAACAAGCACAAACGGAAGAATACCATTGGGAATGAGTGGAAGTGGTGATTCCGGTGGGGTTTACTCTCCTACCGTGATTCAAGACGATGGAGGGTATAAAATGTGGTATACAGGATTTGAAGATGGTGAAGATTGGACTAATGCAAGAATATATTATGCTACTTCAACAGATGGTTTGACTTGGACAAAGTATGACAATACGTTTCCTGCAGATTCAGATACAACAGGTACGAACGGAAGGGTACCTCAGGGTTTTAGTGGGGGGGACACCGTAGCCGTAACGGACGCGTCAGTTATAAAGGACGGAAGTGTATATAAAATGTGGTATACGGGTTATGCCTCAGAGTTATTGGGTAGAATATATTATGCTACTTCAACAGATGGTTTGACTTGGACGAAATATGACAATACAGTCCCCACAGATTCAGATACAACAGGTACAAATGGAAGAATACCAGCTGGAACTGCGGGTGCGGGAGATGATGAAAGAGCTGGCTATCCCACCGTTATAAAGTATGGAAGCCAATATAAAATGTGGTACTCAGGTCAGGACTCAGGAAGTCATGGTATGAGGATATACTATGCAACATCAACAGATGGTTTGACCTGGACAAAATATGATAATGCAATTCCAGTAAACTCAGATATTGTAGGAGGAAATGGTCAAATTCCAATGGGAACTCTTTCCCATGGAGATGAGTATTTCTCTTTTGATGGAGTAGCAATACAAGACGGGGAAACATATAAAATGTGGTACATAGGTGAAGATGATCAAGTTGATTGGAGCGATCGTATATATTATGCCACCGGTGTAGAAACCATAGGCTCATGGGAAGAATGGAAACCATATGAAAGTGGTACAAACCAGACCATATTACAAAATGCAGATACCCATACCTCATGGACAGGCACTAACGCAACAGTAGCAGAAGGAGATATAACTAGAAATGTAGACTACTTTGAAGATGAAGACGAATCAC
>JAHISI010000027.1 GCA_018818345.1 Patescibacteria group bacterium
GAATCATTCCAATTGATGGCATCAAAGCATTTGGATATTGTTCAGATTCCAGTGTCAATCAAATACTTTAATGGAAGAAAGTCACGAGTGGTAAAAAGTATCTTAAACTTCATAACCGTATCCAGTTTCAATATCCTAAGGGCCTTTAGAGACTTTGCACCATTGAAATTCTTTGGATTACTATCATTCATACCATTTGTAATAGGTATGCTTTGTGTCATATTCATACTCATACATTGGCTTGCAACAGGAGACTTTTCACCATACAAATTCGTAGGTTTTACAGGTATATACCTAATCTCTCTTTCAATAATTATCCTCATAGTAGCAATACTCTCAGATATGCTTGGGAGGATGCTGAATAATCAGGAGAAGATACTTTACTATACAAAGAAAGAACACTATTCTAAATTCAAGAAGAAATAATCATGAATGTCCTTATTTCCATCTCACATCCCGCTTGGGTACACCAATTTCACAACATAATATGGCTATTAGAGGAACGTGGACATAATGTAAAGGTTTTGGTTGTAAAAAAGGATAGAAATTGGGAAATTCTAGATGAATACAAGATTACATATACAATTGTTGGAAATAGTACAGGTAAGAACAAGATAGAAAAAGCATTCATATTAGTTACTTCAACATTTAGACATTGGATTGAGGCTGTGAAATTCAAGACAGATGTTTTGATTGGTCGTCCATCTCCAATGATGGCAATGACAGCATTTCTAATTGGTAAAAAGAATATTGCATACTGTGATACAGAAAGATCTGTAGAATCTTTGTTCTTCTCAAAACTTTTCTCATACAAGTTACTTACCCCTATGCTTTACAGAAAAGATCTGGGTAAGAAACAGATGAGAATAGAAACATTCAAAGAACTCTTCTATCTTCATCCTCATTACTTTAAACCTAATCCTAAGGATTTGGAATTAGTTGGTATGAAGGAAGGGGACAATTTCTCATTTATTAGGTTTGTAGCATGGAATGCTAGTCATGATCTTGGGCACAAGGGGTTTACTAATGAACAGAAGATGGAGATCATTAAACATTTGGAGAAGTATGGGAAGGTATTGGTATCTTCGGAGGAAGTACTACCAAAGGAGTTTGATAAATATATTATAAAGGTGCCTCATACAAAATTGCATAGTATTATGTCATATGCTCAGCTTTTTGTAGGAGATGGATTAACAATGGGAGCGGAATGTGTAGTTATGGGAGTACATGCGATATTCACAAGTGAATTATCTTCGGGTGCCTCCGATGAAATGGAGAACAGATACGACCTGATGTATTCAATAACGGATAGGGAGCATATGGTAGAGAAAACAAAGGCTAAGATAGATGAGCTTCTTAAAGATCCTAAGATTGTTGAAAAGGGGCATGCAAAGCTTAAGAAGTTGTTGGAAGACAAAAAAGATGTAAACAAGTGGTGGGTAGATTATTTGGAGGAAGAGATGAAGTAATGAACACAAGTGAGAAGAATCTATTAATTCTTTCGCATACTTACAATAGCTTCATTAAAGATCAGGTCGAAATAATCGCAAAGGACTTCAAAAAGGTATATGTTTTAGTTAGATATCAGCCAATAGCCGAGCTCTCCAAGTACATCCCATTGTCATATGTTAAGTCTAGGGCGAAGTACTCGAAGCAATACTCAATAGATTTGTCTAATCTCCCTGGGAATGTTGAGGTTACTCCAGTTCCTCTCTGGTATTTACCATTTAAATCACTTTACTATTCAGTAGGCAAACAACATGCAAGAGCAGTATTAAATATCATTAAGAAAAAGAAAATCAAATTCGATTTGATTCATGCTCATTTTGGTTGGAGTGCGGGTTATGCAGGTATGAGAGTAAAAGAAAGATATAACAAGCCATTGATAATCACTGCTCATGGATATGATGTATATGATTTACCTTTTAGGAATGAGAAATTTAATAAAACTCTTAAGAAGGTGTACACAAGTGCGGATAAAGTGATTACAGTAAGCGACAAAAATCGTCAGTATTTAACAAAACTTGGAGTTGAGAATGTTTCAGTATTACCAAATGGATATTCAAAAGAGATTTTCTATCACAAAGATCAAAAAATATGCCGTGAGGAATTGGGCTTGCCAATGAATAGGAAACTTATCTTTACTATTGGGAACTTAGAGAAAGTGAAAGGGTATGAATATTTAATAGATGCTTTAAATATTGTTAAGAAAAAATATCCAGATATATTACTACTACATATTGGTGGAGGACCTCTGGAGAGCGTACTAAAGCAAAAAGTGAAAAATTTAGGATTGGAGAATGAGTACAGATTCTTGGGCAAGAAACCACATAGTGAATTAGTTAATTATTTCGGAGCATGTGATAGCTTCATTTCATCAAGTTTGAATGAAGGGAATCCAACGGTGATGTTTGAATCATTAGCATGTGGTAAGCCATTCATTGGTACTAAAGTGGGTGGAGTTCCTGAAATTATCAATTCTCCTGATTATGGTTTGCTTGCTGATCCAGGAGATTCTGTATTTCTAGCAGATAATATATTAAAATCTTTAGATACAAAATGGGATACCCAAAGAATATTGCAATATTCCAAACAATTCTCTTGGGAAAATATATCTAAAAAGATTTTGAATATATATACAGAAGTTTTGTAATGCAATCAATCAAAGAGTTCCTCAAAAAATATGGAATATACATTCTAATTGCATCATGTTTGATTCTTGGTCTCTCATTCTTGTATTTCAAAAACGCGACATTAGATGATGATCTCTATTTGTTTGAAACTTCAATAATGACAGAGGCGCTAAAGAGAGGAGAATGGATAGGGAATTATGCTGTTGGTACTCATGGATTCCTATTCAAATTGCCGGTAGCGCTGGCCTTTCTACTCACTGGTTCCTCACTGGCTGTAGCTACGATATGGAATATATTGTTAGCATGTCTTTCAATCTATCTCTTCTATATTTTTCTTAAAAAATATTTTAGTCAGACGTATGCACTCTTAGGAACTCTGCTTCTTTTTGCAAATTTTCAGTTTATTCTTAATCTCCCAACATATATGCGAGAAGTCCCTGTATTTCTTGCTGTGATTGTGTTCCTTAATCTAATTGCATACAAAAAGCCTTATTGGACGGTTGGATTAAGTCTCTTACTGATGTTTGATGCTAAAGAATATGTCATGTATATGATTCTTCCTGCCTATCTTTTATATATATTTTTCCAGGAATGGAAAGGATTTAATGTTAAGACACTTTGGGTATATATTAAATCGTATACCCAGGTTTTGTTGCCAACAATTGTTTTTATTACTCTGATGATTACTACTCCGATAATACCAATAAATGCATATGCACTTTCAGTTATTCCAGGTGTTACAGAGGGTGGAGTTGCTTACAATTTAAAACACTTTGATACAGGGATAGCTACGATAAATAGGATAGATCTTGATGCTTCTGAGATACCAATGCTTTTTAATAATGACACTGTCGTTGGAAAAGTTTTAAATACGGGAATGGAATATTTTGGGAAGTTAATCTATCCTCGTAGTTTCTCTTTCCTCTCTGTTCCTAAGATTATATTTTTCCCAGCATTGTTAACAAGTATAATGATGTTCAAGAATGCTATCAAAAAGAAAGATTCATTATTCATATCTTTGGCTCTAATCCTATGGAGCTTTATTTCCATCTTTATTCTTCGTGCTTCTTTTGATCGATATCTGTTTCCAATACTTCCAGTAATCTTCTTTTTCTTTGTAATATTTATTAAAGATATTGTAAAAGAGAAGAGGAAATTTGTCACAATACTTGTTACTACATTGTTACTTACAATTGCGGGTTTGTTTTTTGAGGTTGATTATCTTTGGATAAAGATAGCATTAAATGTGGCTGTTGTTGCAATGTACCTTCTTTACTATTTCTATAATGCGAAATTTAAGCATTTATATATATGGATTGTTTCTATACTAAGTGTGATTACATTCTCTGTGATAGCATTCTTCTATTATGCTAATGGACAGATACACCAGTATCTTTTGTGGGGGAATGATTATGAGGTAAAGAAAGTGGTAAAACTGTTTGATAATGATGAAAAGATTCTAATGAATGATCCAGGTTGGGATATCTTGGTAAAGGTGTATAGGGGTGATAATAGGTATGATCCTGAATGGAAATGGAAGCTGAGTAAGTGGGTTCCAAGACAAAGTGAGCTTAAGATGTTTGAAAAACTTGACTCATTTGTTATTTCTGGTAAAACTATAGAAGCAGATAGGACAAGAATATTGAAGAGTGGGATAGATAAGGTTGTATTAGCGGTATCTACTGTGGAGGGAAACCCATTTATACATCAGGATAGGTTAGAAAAGTATTTGAAAGCAGATTGGCTTTCATTATCTGATACTGTAGAGCTTAAAAACAAAATAATATACATTTTTGAAGTAGTAAAATAATGAAATTTAGTTTCTCGAAGATTTTTGAAAAAATTAAGAAGCGTCCTGACATTGTTTTCTACGTATTTTTAGGTTTTTATTTCCTCTTTATGATCTTTATCTCTAACTTTAGAGATATGATTAAGGATGAGGCTTTGTATTACAGAGAGACCTATCTTATGTCTGAGTTGATACGTAATGGTATATGGTTTGGTGATTATGGTGTTGGCTTACATGGGTTTTTGTTTAAACTTCCTCCTGCATTAATCTTTTTAATTACAGGGCCATCAATTGATGTTGTAACAATCTATAACGTTATATTAAGTATTGGAGTTGGTTTCTTCTTTTACAGGTTTGTAAAATTGTTCTTGAAGAATGGTTGGTATGCATTTTTTGCAACGGTATTTTTAATGACTAATTTTCATTTTGTTATTAGTACTCCTACGTATCTAAGGGAGATTCCATCTCTTTTGATTATTATTATGTTTATGTGGGGTGTGCTTAAGAATTGGAATAAGTGGTATATGTCTCTTGTGTTTGTACTTTTGTTAGATACTAAGGAGTATGTGTTTTTGGTTTTTGTTATTGTTTATGTATTATGGTTGTTCATTACATGTAAGGAAAAGAGGTTCTTTAAGAAGGTATGGGAGGTGTTTAAACAGTGTTTGATTGTGTTTATTCCTTCTTTGATTTGGATAGTTTTGATGTTTTTTACAAGTATAATACCAGTGAATATGTTTTTGGCTTCTACGGTTGGGTTGGTGCAAGATGGACTCTTGTATACGATAAGGCATTTTCAAGCTGGTTTGACGACTCTAAATCTAATTGATAACGGGAAGACAATAAAGGGGGTCGCAACAGATGCTGTATATGCTTCAACCGTGGTAGGTCAGGAAGGTTCCCAACATGTATCTATTTTCTCTTCTGTAATACCTACTATCAACTTAATTATTTCATACATAGGGAAAATTTTATACCCTCGTACTTTCTCATTCCTTTCTGTTACAAAAGTCGTAATTTTCCCAACGCTTTTCGCAAGTTTTTGGGTTTTAATCAACTATCTGAAGAAAAAGATCAAGATGGAGCCGATTTTTGTTTTTTCAAGTTTACTTTATTTAATATGGATAATTTTCTACATCCTAAGAGCCTCACACGGAAGATACTTGCTACCAATAGTTCCAGCGATATCAGTCATGATGATATATACTTTGTTTTTCTCGAAATTTACTAAGAATCAGCGTCTATCTGTGTTAATGGGTACAGGTTTGTTTATGATTGCGGGTTTCTTCTTTGAAGAGTCATATCTGATTGAAAAAGTTATTCTTGAAACCACTCTTTTCGCTATTCTGTGTATTACATTCTTTAAACCGAAACTGAGATATTGGAAATATATTTTCTTAACATTGGTTACGAGTGCCGCATTTGGAGTGGCTATACTTTTTTCATATACTCAGGGACAAATAAGTGGATATATAAATTGGGGGAAGAATAGAGAGGTGGAACAGATTGTTAAGGCCTTGCCACAGGGGGATCTTTACTGGATAAACATTGCGGACAATCTTAATGTCTTAGCGGTTTTAAATGATGAAACCAATTCTGCGGTTGAATGGAAGTGGTCTTTAAGCGATGATATCAAGGAAGCGAAGGATATGAAGACTTTTGGCTCAAGCTATGGATATGGCTTGAGTATTGTTGATCTTCCTTCCTTTAGAGTGTCGCTGAGAGAACACGGAATAAAACATATTGTTTTTGTTAAATCGACTATTCAAGGAGAAGCGTTCGCACAACAAGAATGGTTGGCAGATTTCTTAACTCGAAAATGGCTCAAACTCACAGATACAATTCCTTTGCAGGGGAAGATAATATATACCTTCGATGTAGTAGAA
>JAHISI010000028.1 GCA_018818345.1 Patescibacteria group bacterium
ATGCTTTTACTACTTCTAAATCATGCTTTAATGTCTTTGCAGATATTTCAAATTTCTCTGTAGTGTCCGCCTGCAAAAGCTTTCTTCTAATGGTATATATGATCTCTCTCTGTTGGTTTAGGACATCATCATATTGAACCAAATTTTTACGAATATCATAGTTGTAGGCTTCTACTTTCTTTTGTGCATTTTCAATTGTTTTTCCCAATATTCCTACTTCAATTGGAGTTTCATCATCTAATCCTACCTGTGTCATGAGCATCTGCATTCTGTCTCCACCAAAAAGTCTCATGAGTTCATCTTCAAATGATACGAAGAATCTCGATTCTCCAGGATCGCCCTGTCTTCCAGATCGTCCTCTTAACTGGTTATCAATTCTTCTTGATTCGTGTCTTTCAGAACCGATTACATACAATCCTCCCAGATCTGTTACTCCTTCTCCTAATGCGATATCTGTACCTCTACCTGCCATGTTTGTAGCTATGGTTACGGATCCCTTTTGACCTGCTTCAGAGATTACGTGTGCTTCTCTTTCGTGTTGTTTTGCATTTAATACATTGTGTTTGATACCATCTTTAGCAAGCATATCTGCTATTCTTTCTGATTTTTCAACGGATGTAGTACCAACCAATATTGGTTGTCCGTTTGCATGATGTGCTTTGATATCTTCCACTATGGCTCTGAACTTGCCTTCCTCGCTCCTGTAGACTAGGTCTACGTGATCTTTCCTTACTACCTGTCTGTTGGTAGGTACCACTATGGTATCGAGCTTGTAAATCGAGGAGAACTCTTCGGCCTCAGTTAAAGCGGTTGCTGTCATTCCTGAGAGATATTTGTAAAGTCTAAAGAAATTCTGCAATGTAATTGTAGCCATTGTTTTCGATTCTCGCTTAACTTCTACGCCCTCCTTAGCTTCGATCGCTTGATGTAATCCTTCACTGTATCTTCTCCCATCCATAGCTCTTCCTGTAAATTCATCAACGATGAGGATTTCTCCATTACGAACCATATATTCATCATCTAGTTTGTAAAGTTCTTTTGCTTTTAATGCATTGTCTAAGTGATATGCTAACTGTGCATTTTCATACACGTTCTTTACCCCAAGTAGTTTCTCAGCTTGATCAATACCCTCATCTGTTAGTGATACTGAATGAGATTTTTCATCAACAATATAGTGTTTTTCTGGTTGAAGTTGATTAGACAGGTTCGCAAACTTCTTGTACATATCATTTGCGGTTTGTGCATTGGTAGAGATGATTAATGGGGTTCTAGCTTCATCGATGAGGATGGAGTCAGCTTCGTCTACGATTACAAAATATTTAGGTCCTTGTACTCTTTCTTCCAAGGTTCTTGCCATATTGTCTCGAAGGTAATCAAAGCCGAATTCATTGTTAGTACCATATACCACGTCACATCCGTAGACTTCCTGTTTTGAACATTCGATCATGTTCACTCCACTCATATGGTCATATTTCAATCTTCCATTTGTCTTTGCTTTTTCATCTCTTTCCTTTAATAATGCTTTTCCTTCATCACCTTTTAGTTTGAGTACTTCTTCATCTGTTATGAATTTGTACTGCTTTCCAGAGTTAACAGCTCCTACAGATATACCCAAGGAATTAAGGATATGTCCATTCCATTCAGCATCTCTTCGGGCGAGATAGTCATTTACTGTTACTAAATGCGCACCTCTTCCTGTTAATCCACAGAGATACAATGGTAGGTTTGCAGCTAATGTTTTCCCTTCTCCGGTGAATAGCTCTGCTATTTTGTTATCAAACAGTACATATCCAGCCATCATCTGTACATCAAAATGCCTGTGGTTTGCTACTCGCTTGGATGCCTCTCTTGCTACTGCAAATGCTTCTGGAAGTATTTCGTAAAGTTTCTTTTTTTCTTCATCTAGTCTGGTTTTTAATGCGTCTGTACTTAGAGTTTCAAATTCTTTTCTTGCGGTAGTGAGATCTACTCCTAATGTTTTTCTAAATTCATCTGTCTTTGCCCTTAACTGCTCATTGGTGAGCTTACCCATGGCTTCTTCCATTCCATTGATCTTGTCTATGGTTGGTTGGATCTTTTTAAGCTGTTTTTCGTTTGAGTCAAAGAGACTTGTTAGTATTTTGAACATGTTCTGATTATATCATTAAGTATTGTATTTTTCAGAAAAATTTCATTTCTGTTATGTATATTTGGGGTATGAAGAGATATATTACCATACTCATATTTACATTCATATGTTTTTTCACTTTTAGAAGTGTTTGTTGGGCTGATGTTAATGGTGTATTTCCTAAAAATGGGTCTACCGTGGATACTAGGGAGATTACTTTCCAATGGGAGAACGATGATAGCTCCAAGGAATATGCCTACATGATTGATGTTGGCAATGTGATTGATTCTACTCAGAATTACTTTCCTAGAGTGGGGATTTCCATTGCTAATGGAACTAGCTATACCTACTCTGTTCCCAAGGAGTTTGGAAACAATATTCTGTGGTGGGTTAAATATTGTCCTAAGAATCAGAATCCTTGTGAACATGTGCTATCCACAATTATATATTCCTTTGCTATTGCTGAAGATGCTACTTCCACTACAATCTCTACTCCTCTTCCAGTTATACAACAACCACAGGTAAAAGCAGTTTCCAATACAAATCTTGTTGCTACAAAGGTGGTAGAAAAGATAGTAGCTGCAACTCCAGTAACTGTTAAACCAAAAACTGAAGTGATTGAAACAATGAATTGGAATGTAAATACTTCTGATCTTCCAAAGCCTTTTGCTTTCCCATTTAAAGAATATATTGGTGTAACACAATGGCATGGGAATACTGCATTCCAAAAACCACATACTGGAATTGATTTTGGTGCTGTAAAAAAAGAGATTTTAGCTATTGGGGATGGGACAATCATTGCTAAAGGATGGGACAATTACAATGGAGAATGTTTGTCTGGTGGAAATTACATCTTAGTTAAGCATACTAATGGTATGTACTCCTCATATTTCCATCTGAAGAAGATATCGGTTAAGGTTGGTCAAAAGGTTAAGAAGGGAGAAGTATTGGGAATATCGGGTAATACTGGGAGTTGGAACTGTCAACCATTGGCATATCATCTTCATTTTGAAACTAGACTAGGTAGAAGCCAAAGTACCCATGTTAATCCAGTCGACTATATCGCTACTAATTGGAGTAAGGTTCTAACTCTGAATTACAAAACTAACAAGGGGAGATTGAGTGGAGACAATCCACATCCTAAATTTTAATTCAAAAAAACTATATGCTTACCTCAAGGTTGCTCATAGTAATTTCATTGGTTGCAGAACTCATCTCTGGACAACTCCACAGAGAATTAATACCCAATATATCTAGTCCTCAACAGGTAATTTGGAAGGACATGGATCATGTAATATTTGTTAAGGATGCTGATATATTTGAGTTTGATATTATTGAGAAGACATTGGAAAACATTGGGACGCGTAAGCCAAATGAGTTTGTAGGATTAGATGGGAATGGGGAAATTGTTTTATGTGGGATTGAGCATTTTATGATTAATTCCATGGATGAATTTTCTACTGTTTTTACAATTGATGGGAAGGAGTTGAAGTTTTTTCCAACGATAAGGCCAATATACTTGAAGGGAGATATCATTATTGCTATGACAGCAATGGATTTCTTGGAGCAACACTATTACGAGATATCCATCTCTAGTGGAGAACTAAAAGAGATTGAAAAACCTTTGGTTAATGTAAAGAAAATGTTGTATATCGAAGAGGATATATATGGGAATGTATATTTGATCTACGATACTAGAAAACTTTTTCTCTATTCTATTCATATCTTAAAGCATCAATTGGATTTAATCTCGCAGCTCTAGCTGCAGGATATATACCAAATACAATTCCTATGAAGCTTGAGATTCCTACAGCAAGTAAAACAGAATCTAGGGTTATGACCGCACTAAAGTCTAAGAACTTGCCTGCCACTATTCCAATGGTATATCCAAATGTCATTCCTAATACTCCTCCAATTATTGTAAGTACTACAGCCTCGGTCATGAATTGAATCAATATATCAGAGGTCTTTGCTCCTAATGCTTTTCTAAGTCCAATCTCTCTAGTTCTTTCAGTAACAGATACCAACATTATATTCATGATACCAATACCACCAACAAGTAAAGATATTGCTGCAATACCTGCTAAGAATGATGTTAACATACTCATAACGGTATCAATTGTAGAGAGTAAATCCTTTGAAGATGTTACCGTAAAATCAGCCAAATCTTTATCAAGAAGAAGCAAATCATTCAAGCCGTCATTAAAAACAAGCCTGCCCTTCGCATTGGGACCATTGTCATAAATTCTGGTTGTCAAACTTCCATAACTTGTGCTGCCC
>JAHISI010000029.1 GCA_018818345.1 Patescibacteria group bacterium
AAATTGAGCTTAAAGAGAGGAAATTGAGAATTGAGGATGCTTTACAGGCTACCAGCGCGGCTGTTGAAGAGGGGATTGTTCCAGGTGGTGGAGTGGCTTTATTGAGGGCTGCTTCGGTTTTGGAGAAGCTGAAAGGTGATGATGCTGATGAGCAGAGAGGAATTGATATAATCAAAAATGTTCTTTCCGCACCTTTAAAACAGATTGCTGAGAATGCTGGGGAGGATGGGGCAGTTGTTGCGTCTAAGTGTTCGGGTAATCTTGGTTACAATGCTAAGACAGGTGAGTATGTTGATATGATTAAGTCTGGGATTATTGATCCTGTTAAGGTTACTAGGTTAGCTTTAACTAATGCAGCTTCTGTTGGTACTATGTTGATTACTACTGAAGCGGTGGTAGCTGATATCCCCGACGAGAAGAATACTCCTCCTATGGCTCCTGATATGGGTATGGGTGGGATGATGTAATCTGATATTATGTTGGATTAAGAGGAGGAGGCGAAAGCCTCCTCTTTTGTTTTAATTGTGATTATTCACAGAGCAGAAAAAACAGTGTAACAATCCTATTTGAAAACAGTTCTAGTTTGGTTTACCGCTTTGAGTATCCTTATCACGTTTGGTAAAACTACTTTTCCCATCTCTTTTTCAGTTATTTTTCCTGAAGGATTAGGATTACTCCCTTGAATTCGCTGGAAACCTTCATTTGTTCTGTAAAGCATAGATCCTTCTTTAGATTTGGCTTCTTTTCTCCAAAATACCTCAGCATCCGTTTTCGCAATTAATTGGTCAAGACCAATTTTAAGAGCAGTTTCAGCATCTTGTCCATAAGTTGAATAAAGAATTATTGAAGGAACCAGTCTTAACACATTAAAGGTGGAGATTATAAATGGTCTACTTAAAACATAGTTTTTAACATCATCAAAAGAGTCTTTTAGATAGAGATTCTGCACTCCATCTATCATGAACAATACGTCTTGGTCACTGTACTCTGTTCTAGCAAAATCTCTTCTTTGCCCATTTTGATCAAAAGCTAGTCTTTCTTGCATGTATCGGGTTATGCCAAAGATTTCCTCTTTCCCATAATTACCAAGATCATTCAAGAACCTTGTGTAGTTAAGTTCTCCTGAAGGTGTTAGATATGAATCTGCGTTTGAGACTTCTATTTCCCATGCTGAAGGAGTTCCATTTGATTTTGACTCATACAAATCATTTACAGTTGTTTGGCTTTTTTCGGGTAAGGTTTCAGACATACTTCAGTGGCACAATATTAATTTCTCATTATACCATCTCTAATACCTAACCTCTTTCGCTAATACTTTTCCTAAGATATCTATACCTTTAAAAGTCTTAACACTCTCAATCCTTAAACCATTCTCTTCTTTAATCAAAACCAGATCATTAAGATAAATCTCGCTATTGGGAGAAACATAAATAATGCCCTTCGAATTATCTATCACTCCCATATCCAAAGCAAAAGCCTCAGGATCAATACTCAAAACCCAATCAGGAGAATTGTAAAAGAGAAATGTGTTAGATTTGTTAAAAACAAAACTACTTGGAATAGTTGTAAAAAGGGGAACACGACTAAAATTCATCCTAATATTCCCGTCTGTAATATCATTTAACAAATCAGATGGAGAAGTATTCAAAGCCTTTGCCAAAGACTCTAACTGATTCAATGGGGAACTAACCCCACGCTCATACCTAGAAATCATCTCCCAAGTTTTACCAATCTTGTCAGCTAATTGTTGCTGAGTTAAATTCTGTCTCTCACGATATATCTTAATATTCTCACCAATATAATTGTTGTTCATATATATAGAATTGTATTCATAACAAGAAGATTAAAGAATAGAAGAAGCTATCTTTTAAAAGAACTACTAAGTCGTATTGTAAGAAAAAAGAAAGAAATATATTTAATAATTAAATATGGAAGAAATAGAAAAGATAGCTAAACTCTATGAAAAAATTCACAAAAAGAAATATATGTCACAAGAGGATATTAAATTACTAAAAAAACTTGTGAAGCGGATATACAATACTAACCCAATTATCCTTTAGCCATTTATCAGCTAGCCGTTGTGAATCCAATAATCCTCTTTTAGCCAATTCCTTGTTTATGACATTACCTTGATGGGGCTTGTCAAAACGCTTCTCTAATGGAGAACTAAAACCATGCGCATAATGACATAGCTCATGTGCAATCGTAGCACTAACTACATATTCTGGAACTATCTCATTTTGGAAATACTTAGTCATGGTAATAACTGTAACCCGCTTGTCATCCTGTACATCATAGTCATCGAGATTCTTTTTTAACAAACTCTTAATCTTTGTATATTCATTTGCAAGCTTAATACTACCTAATTGACGTTTGGAATATTTGCCAAACTTTATGAGTACGAGGTTTTTTCTTGGAATATCCGAGAAATTATCTTCCCACAAATCATACATTAAATTTTCTAAATATTTTCTATCTCTCATGCTATTATATTAAAATGATTTTACAGAAATACAAGAAAAAACTCACTACATTACTAAACGTCCTCAAATTCATATATGGTAGATACACCACTGTAGCTGTAGCCAGAGACATTCTCTTTGTAGTAGGTACCGCATCTGAAGTATACAGCATAACCATAGCAGGTAAGTTCATTGATGAGGTTGCTAAGATTCTTCTTAACTGGAACCAGTTTGACATGAGTCAATTTCTTGAGACTCAAGCATTCTTTCACTTGGTCACAATCCTTGTCCTATGGTCCATTATTCAATCGTGCAATCAGGCAAAGATGCATTTATATAATGTGATATATGAGAAGGTTTGGGAAGATGCGAGATATATGATGATAGCGAAGGTATCTCAGTCGAATCTACAAGATGTGGAACAGGAGAAATTCCAAGATCTACTGACATATGCACCTGCATATTCCATAGACAGGATAATACAAACATACAATAGCTTCTCAAGTATAGTAAGTAGTGTTGTAAGATTTGTTAGTGCTGGAATCATAATCTTTGAAACAATGAGTTGGTCTGTCTTGTTACTCATACTCTTTGTTCTTCCTGAAATAATTGTTGTACATATTGGCAGAAAGAAGATTCGTACATATCAAGATGATGAAGTTGGGAAACTTAAGTATCTTAACTATCTTTCTAGTCTTACACTAACGATCTCCAATTTCTTAGAATTAAGAGTAAATGACACTTTTGCATATGCCAAAAGAAAATATACCCAGGAATATGATGAATTTCTTGAGGGATACTTGAAGAAGGATGCGAGCTTGTATAGAAACAGGGCAATAATATCCATATTAGGTCAGTCATTGAAAGTCGGCTATGTTGTGTATGTGCTTTCATTCGCCATCGTTAAAAGATTAAGTCTAGGTACGTTTAAAGCTTTGTATGATTACGTAGATATGGCATATGGAAGTATGTATAGCATTTTAGATTCTGTAACTTACATATCTTCATTGTTGGGATATGATGAGAAATTCTTTGATTTAATGGAATACGAAGGATTTGGAGATCATGAACATGGAAGTCAGAAATTAGGAAACAAGACACCACTTCTTCAACTTAAGAATTTGAGCTTTTCATACCCCGATGATCCGTCAACATTAGTTCTTAAGCATATTGATATTGAAATTAAACCAGGAGAGAAAGTCGCTTTCTTTGGTGGAGATGGATCGGGTAAAAGTAGTATGGTAAAAATTCTCTCAGGATTGTATCAGATTAAGAGTGGAGACTATCTCTTAGACAATATTTCTGTTAAAGATCTAGACAGGGGACAATTGAAAAAAAATATTGCAGTAACTTTCCAAGATTTCATCAACTACAACTTTAGTGTTAAGGAAAATGTTGTCATATCAGGTGAAAGAAGAAACATCAATAAACATCTTTACCAAGAAGTATCTAGAGTTAGCCAGATAACGGATTTCTTGAAGAAAGAAAAGATTGAGGATTCTCACCTTTTAGGGAAGACATTCCCTGGAGGAAAAGAGCTCTCTCCTGGATATTGGCAAAGATTAGCAATATCTCGAATGCTTTACAGAAACAAAAAGATATTCATAATGGATGAATCATTTACATATATAGATTCAGAATCTAAGGATATTCTTCTACAAAACATTATTAAATATATTGGAGAGAATAGGACAATGATATATATAACCCGAAGTGTAGAGGATCTAGATCTGTTTGATAGGATATATTTCTTTGAGAATGGTAAGGTTGTTGAAGTAGGGGATTTCAAAGAATTAATGAAAAACAAAAAGAAGTTCTACAAAATCGCCAAAGAAGAATAATCGTGTATACAGTGCATAGGCATAGAGTGTAAAATATACGCTATGGAACTTTTAGACGGCAAAATGCTTTCACAAAAAATATTAGATGAAATCTCGCTAGAGGTAACAGATATTAAACGACAAGGTAAGAAAATACCTAGATTGGATATGATTTTGGTTGGAGAAGACTTTGGAAGTACGAAGTATGTACAAATGAAAGAGAAAGCAGCTAGAGATATTGGTCTTGAAGGTGTTGTTCATCATTTGGAGAATAGCGTTAATACTTTAGATATCGTAAATCTTGTAGATTCATTAGACAAAAATCATGAAGTAGATGGATATATGATTCAGCTGCCATTACCGGACCATATCAATACCAATCTTGTACTAGATGCAATGGATTCTCGTAAGGATGTAGATGGACTTTCACCAGTAAATTTAGGAAAACTTTTCCAGAAAGATCCCTCAGCAATAGTGCCTGCAACTCCGTTGGGGATAATGAAGCTTCTTGAAGAATACCATATCAAAATATTTGGAAAGCATGTAGTAATACTTGGAGCAAGTAGTATTGTTGGTATCCCCTTAGAAGCTATGTTGCTTGAAAAGAATGCGACTGTTACTCTTTGTAATATCCATACTGTGGATATTGAAGAAATTACAAAAGAGGCAGATATATTAATTTCTGCTACTGGGAAACCATTGCTTGTTAAAAAGAATTTTTTGAAATCTGGTGTTGTAGTTATTGATGTTGGTTCTAGTAAACATCCAGAGACTGGAAAGATTGTGGGAGATGTCGATTGGGATTCTGTACAAGGTATTCCTTCATACATTACTCCTGTTCCTGGTGGTGTTGGCCCTATGACTATTGCTTCCCTAATGACTAATTTAATGATCTGCTACAAAAAAAATGATAGAAGATAATAAAATACAAAAACTAATAGATCTAGAAAAGAAAAGGCAATTTGAAGGCATCGAGTTAATAGCTTCTGAAAACTATGTTAGTAAATCCGTACTAGAATGTATGGGTTCAATCCTTACAAATAAGTATTCAGAAGGATACCCAGATAAACGTTACTATGGAGGAAATAAATATATTGATGAAATAGAGAAGGAAGCCATTAAAAGAGTTAAAGAGTTGTTTGGAGCTGAGCATGTTAATGTTCAACCATATTCGGGTTCTCCTGCAAATATGGCTGTACATTTTGCATTACTACAACCTGAGGATAAAACAATGGGAATGTCTCTAGATGCAGGTGGCCATTTAACTCATGGATTTAAAGCATCCTTTTCAGGTAAATATTTTGATTCGGTAAGCTATGGTGTAGATGAAAATGGATATATTGACTATGAAGAAGTCCGAAAATTAGCACTAGAGCATAAACCTAAACTCATATGGGCAGGTTTCTCAGCATATTCTAGAATAATTGATTGGCAGAAATTTAAAGATATTGCAGATGAGGTTGGAGCCTACTTGGCAGTAGATATTGCACATGTTGCAGGATTGATAGTTGCAGGATTGTATCCTAATCCTGTAGGTATAGCTGATGTTGTAACTACGACAACACATAAGACACTTAGAGGCCCAAGGGGAGCCATGATTATGTGTAAAGAAGTACTTGGGGAGCAAATAGATAAAATGGTGTTCCCAGGCCTTCAGGGAGGTCCACACAACCATATTACAGCTGCCATAGCGGTTGCATTAAAAGAAGCATCTACACCTGAATTTAAAGAATATGCAAAACAAGTCATCCTTAATGCTAAAGCACTTTCAGAATCACTAATGAACTTGGGATATACAATTGTTTCAGGAGGCACAGATAATCATCTTTTCTTAATTGATGTGATGAAGAGTGTAAATTTAACAGGGAGCCAGGCTTCTGATATTTTAGAAAAGGCCAATATTACACTTAACAAAAATACTGTACCAAACGATACAAGAAAACCATGGGATCCATCAGGTATTAGAATAGGTACACCAGCATTAACAACAAGAGGAATGAAAGAAAAGGAGATGGAAACAGTAGCTCAATTCATAGATAGAGCATTAAAGAATCCGAGTGAAGATAATTTAGAGAAAATAAGGTTAGAAGTAAAAGAGTTTACAAAAGACTACCCAATACCAGGAATAGATAATATTTAAACATTCTAGCCATGATACTCTCGGACAAGACCATAAAAGGGAAGTTAGAAACAGGTGAAATAGTAATAGAACCATTCGATGAAAAATACCTCCAACCAGCATCCTACGATTTACATTTAGACAGTCATTTCCTCATATTCAACAAAAAGAAAGACTTCATCATAGATGTTAAACAGCCAATGGAAGACCTTATGCAAAGCATTGAAGTTACTGAAAATGAAGGGTATATACTTCAACCAGGGGAATTTGTATTAGCTAATGTCAAAGAAATAACAGGGGTTGATGGCAAACACATAGCAAGGTTAGAAGGAAAAAGTTCCTTAGGTAGGTTAGGTTTAGCAATTCATGTTACCGCAGGATTTCTAGATCCAGGGAATAGCTTGAGATTAACATTACACATGATTAATCTTTCTCCCTTACCAAT
>JAHISI010000030.1 GCA_018818345.1 Patescibacteria group bacterium
GAACCACGATATATCTCATGCACCCTATCTCCCCAATATCTTGACATCCTGTCTAGGTTAATAGATAAAAAAAAATCAGAATTTAAAGATATATCCATAATCACAGATCCCAACATCGTGACCCAATATGCTATGGAACCAGAAACTCTTGAAGAAGATCACATTTGGGTAGTACTTGAAATACCATGTTCTACAGATGAGAAGTATATGTGTAATTTTTTCACTGAATTCTCTAGAGCACTTTGTGAAGAATATCCCGAAACAGGATGTGGGGAGAAAAGAGGTTAAACAACCATCTCATTTATTTGTTTACCCCACTCTTTAGCTCTCTCTAGTTCTCCATCTGCCAATGGTCCTTCCTTACCTGTAACTATGAACCAGTTTGGTTCTACTATGACTTCAGCACCTAGTTTGGCTAGCATTTCCGACATCTTCTTAGTAGCATCCCCATGTATAACAATCTTCATTCTGGTATCAAAGGTTGCTACCTTTATTCCTTTTAATTGGTCTTTACCAAAACTCATTATGAAGGCTGTTGTTTTCTCTGATGGCCTCCAACCTAAAATTGGACTACCTACAATTAACAAACCTACTCCTTTTAAGTCTTCATTTTCAAAATCAGATACATGTATTACTTTGGCATCATTTCCAAATTCTTTACCAATGGTTTCAGCAAGTAATTTGGTATTACCAAAGAAGGAGTCATAGACTATTAAGGTTTTCATAATATTATTCTACTTCTATTGGCTTAATTTTCGCAAATAATTTATTAAAATCGTGCTCTGTCATGAATGGTCTCATAAATTCTCTAAATTCTACAAGACCCATACCGTATTTTGATATAGCATTTGTAATCCCCTCCGAAACATCGACCTTAGCATTATTTTTAGAAAGTATCTCACCTAATTTCATCATTATTACTAGCCAATCTGAAGCCATCTTCCCATTTCGATCTGCTTCCGTTTTTATTGCTATTATCCTCTGTACTGCCTCAATCGTCTCCCATTCACCCCCAAACAATGGCCCAGCAAATGATTTTTCCATTTTTAGTTTCTGCATATATTTTTTTGCTTGAGTGGTACTCCAACGACTACGAACAAAACGTTCTGCCAATATGACCTGTTGATCATAGTACCCTTCTCCTTGTTCTAACTCAGTAAGCAGAATCGCATTTCCATATGAGAGAATTTTTGCATCGACCATCTTCTGAACAATTGGATTTAACCCCTCCACATACTTTATTGCATTCTTTACGGTATCTACACTTCTTCCAACTTTTCTAGCAAGATCAGTAATAGACATCTTTTTCTCCCCAGACTCTTCTTTGATTTCATTGTATCGTTTCCAGTACCCCACTATTATTGTTGCATCCTGAGCTGCAGTCATTTTATTGTGTAAGTTCTCAGACATTTGTATTTCAATAACCTTTTCAGGAGAAAGTGTGCAATTTGCGACACTGATACGGATCGGAAGTGGTGTTCCATCATTATTGATTTGTAATATTGCCATACTTCTATGTTGCCCCGCTATTATTCTAACCTTTAAGTTCCCATTCTCATCTATAATAATGTCGCCAATACATTCTTGAAGTTGTCCTTGCTCCAATATGTTCTTGCCCAACTCACCAATGAATTCGCCGTCAAATGGGCGAATGTTATCTGCGAAGACCACATCTTCAACAGATACAAGAAAGGTTTCTCTCCTGATTATTTCAGGTTTTGCCTCCTCAAGAAAATCCCTTAGAGAGATCTTGGGCATTGACTGAACATATACCTCTTTTTCTAAATCAATTGGCATATCCATACACTTAGCTTATAACTAATAATTATTTACATCAACTCCCAGATGGAAGTTCTTTGTAATCTCCCCACACATTAATTTTTTTACTTTTTATTATGGTATCAAGGCTAGGATAAAAAGCATCATCGTTATCTAATTTTCTTATAGCACCCTTACATTTTGTCTTTAATGGGCAGGTATAATATGGAGCCAATGCGGTTTGATCCGGAGTACATCCTCTACTTCCAATAACCCATAAAGCTTCCGATACAGCTGCTGGTCTCCATCCTTTGTCTATGTTTTTTTTACATAAATAATTCACAATAGGCCAAAATACTTCATACGCTAGAACCTTTCGAGGAAGATCTATCTGTGGATTTATAATACCCGTTTGAATAGCTATTCGACATAAATGAAGGTCTATAGGCAACCCAAACTCGTCTAGATTGCTAAGCGGATATAACTCGTACCTTCCTACCCATTGAAGAAATAGAGATGCCAACTTTTTTTCAAATCTTTTAAATTCTTTATTCGATGTTTTTCCTCCTGGTTTAAAAATCAAAGCTTCATGAATTGCCTTCGCATCATCATTATGTGCCTCAAAATATTCAAAAATATTGTCATGGTAAGTTTTATGTAGAACACAACAATTATGATACCACCCTATCATTGCATCCCCCTGACGGCCATGTGGTTCAATATATCTTTCCCATTCCTTGTTAAATTCCGGCGCATCCTCATCATGTGGAAAAAATCCATTTGATTCAGGTTCATTAA
>JAHISI010000031.1 GCA_018818345.1 Patescibacteria group bacterium
CACCTGCAACTCCTTCACCATATCCACAATATCCATTACCAAGATGAGATTAAAAACCTGCCTCATCACAATCCTATGCGTATTAGGGATTGCTTTCTTGATGCCCTCTAATGTTCATGCAGATAGTGTAACACCATCAATATATGAAGCAACCATATTACAAGGTAAACAGTCTACTGGAAAAGTTACTTTCAAAAATGAAGGCTCCACTCCTGTCGTCATATCCCCAAAAGTATCAGCATATGATCCAAAGACATTGCAGCTCATAACGGATGAAAAGAAACTCTTCATTGTAATGGATAAGGAAACATATACCGTACAACCACAAGCCTCATTGATACTGAACTATGAACTTAAACCTCCTGCAAATCTAGCACCTGGGACATACTTCAACCTCATAATTCTACAAAAAATCTCCACTTCCGATTCTACAGTTCAAAAGAATCAATTAGGCACAGTAGATACTCTCTCTCAGCTTGTAAGTGTAAATATTCTGGAAGATCAGACTACATTCCCATTACAAATCAAAAGTGATTTTGCCAACATTTCATTTGAAATCATCGAACCTGGAGTCCCTTTTCTCAAACCAATTAGTATTAAGTATATATATCAGAACAATACAAACTACGTCTTACAACCACAAGGAGAGATACAGATGTTTGACGCAAAGAGTTCATACTCCCCTGAGTATAGGCAACTCAATGTAACCGGTACAAAACTCTATCCTGGAGACCAAATAGAAGAGACTGTGGTTATAACTAAATGGCATTTTTCGGACATACTTTTTGGAAGAAAAGTGGTAGGTCGTTTCTACAATGGTATAGACCAAAACACCATAATTAAAGAAGCCTCTCAAAATACCTACATTGTTTACCTAGCAGTACCTTTGGCCGTTTTAATACTAGCAATAGCATTTACAAGATCAATACTAGCGGATAGAAAGAAGGATAACGCCTAACCCTTAATAGCTTTTGTAGTCTTGAAAGATATCTTCGCAACATTTTTCAATTCACTCATTCCATATTTCTTTACAAACTCATTCCCCTTCCCTATGACATGTGTAGCACCTTTAGGAAAGTCAAACTTGTAAGCATTACTCATTTTCTCCATCTCTTCTAAGAAAACACCTCTAGCTAATACAGATGCTGCCGCTACTGCAATATCAGATTCCCCTTTGTGGAATTGATTAATATCAGCACCCTGCCCCATCTTACCTAGTTCATTCAATATCCTACTCTTGCTGTTTGAGAATTGATCAATAACCACAGTATTACATTCAATATTCTTTGATTTAAGATCTCCCAAACCCATTTCAATAACCTTGGCGTGTTGTCTAGCTAACAATATGGCGACGTTACCGGTTTCCTTTTGTAAATCAGAATATTCGGCAGGCATTACGATACTCACATAGTAATATTCATAATCCTTTAATTGTTCGTACATTTCTACAATCTTCTTGTCTGAGAATTTCTTAGAGTCACCAACCCCTATCTTTTCAAAAATATCAACATTCTCTGGATTAACAAAACATGAGACAACAACTAAAGGACCAAAGTAATCTCCCTTACCTACTTCATCCACACCTAGATGAGGAACCAATGTCTTGTTTCCGACCTCGGATGTTTCTTCTAAGATCTCTGAGAAGTCTTCATTCCCTTGGAGTACTAGCTTACCACTTGTATACAGCATTGCTGCAGAACCAAGATAGCTCTTCATTCGAAGTTTTACATATTCATTGTTAGATTTTTCTTCTCTCCACTTCAATTTAAGAAGTATATCCTTAATATTTTCTTCTTGAATATGTGTTAATTGGACAGTTTTAGTATTTTGCATATTTAGTTCCTTCTGGAGTATCGAAAACTTTAAAACCCGCTTCCTCGATTAATTTTCTGAATTTGTCAGCATCCTCATATCTCTTTTCTGCTCTAGCCGTATCTCTTTCTCTAGCATAATTCTCAATCTGTTCATCTGCAATTACTACGCTGTAATCCTTAATATTATTCAAATTCAATCCCAATACTTTGTCAAATTCCAATACGGTAGCTAATATATCTTCCTTGTCTTCCTTACTCTTTAACATCTCATTTAAGATGGAAAGCACTTCGGACATATTTAGATTGTTTTCTAGTGCATTCTTAAATCTACCAATATATCGAGGTATAACCTTACCACTCTTGTCACCTAATTCCTTTACCTTCTTGTTAAGACTTAGTCTAGCATTCTGAGCACCCTTTAGAGCCTCTGCAGAGAACTGTAGCTTCGTATGATAGTTAACAGATGCAAAGAGGTATCGGATATCTAAAGCATCAAATCCTTGGGCTATGGCCTCTGGTAATGTATCTGCATTCTGGTCACTCTTTGATAGCTTAGCATCATCTTTAGTTACTACCCATTCATTGTGTACCCAATATTTAACTACTGGTTGTCCAAATGCTCCAATGTTCTGCGCTCTTTCATTTGGATGATGTACAGGAATATGATCTATACCTCCTGTATGTATATCAAAGTTTACTCCAAATGCTTTGTTACCCATTGCAGAACATTCAATATGCCATCCTGGGAATCCTTCACCCCATGGTGATGTCCAATGCATTTCGTGGTTTGCATATTTGCCTGTTAATTTCATCCACAATACAAAGTCTGCAGGATGTTTTTTGTTTGGGTCTACTACAACATCTTCTCTGTCTCCTACCTTCTTGTCTTCTAACTTTTGTCCTGTGAATATGGTGTAATCTGGTACTTTAGTAACATCAAAATACAATGCATGATCAGTTTCGTAGGTATATCCATTTGTCTCTGCTTTTTGTATGAGGGATATGATTTCTGGAATCATGTTAGTTGCTCTCATCCATCCGAATTTCTCTACATCTTTGTAATCTAAGTCTCTAGATATGACATCTCCACTTGGTGTAAGGATATTTAATGCTTTAAAGTCTTCTAATACCGTATTTATATATTTGTTTGCTACATCTATGGCAGTTATTCCTTCTTTTGCAGCTTCTCTGTCCATCTTGTCCTCTCCAAAGTCTTCATCATGGCTCATGTGTCCTACATCTGTGAAGTTCATGACCCGGTTTACTTTGTATCCAAGATATTTAAATGCTCTGTGCATTACATCCCAGTTTATATATGCCCGGATATTGCCTAAGTGCATTCTGTAGTAGACTGTTGGTCCGCAACTGTATATGGAGATTTCGTTTTCTTTGATTGGTTGGATATCGACTATTTTTCGATCTAGGGTTGAATAGAGTTTCATAATTTTGATTATATCACAAGAATACAAAAGCATGACAAAACCCCTATAAACACTGTATAATGACTAGGAATATATGGAAACAGGATCAATTGAGATACCAGGACTAGAAATATATCCAAATATCTACAAAGGAATAGAATTACTACCCAGAAATAATCGCCAATTAGTTGGCATACTCATCGGTGCATCAGGAGCAGGAAAAGACAGAATCATGTGTGAGATGATGGCACTCAATAAATTCACCCATATCATTACAGCGACAGCCAGACTTCGAAGATTCAACGCTACAAATCCAGCAGAGGAAGATAGATTAAAAGAAATTGCCAGTACCGCTTTAACACGCGAGCATCACAATAAAATCCTCAAAACTTTTGAAAAAGAAGGCCTTGCAACCCTAGAACCTGAAAATGCATATGTTTGGATGAGATGGATGATGCCCTCGGATAAAACAGAGGAGCAATATCACAAGAACTTAATACAAGAATATCAATTAGTAGAAAGTGATGCTCACAACGAATCTTTTTATGGTCTACCAAAAAGTTCACTAATGATGATTGATAATCCCTGGGTTATACCCGTAATCAGAGGAGAAATAAATGGCGCGGTAACACTCAACCAACTAATACCCCAAGATGAGTTCCAAGTAGTGAATTTTACTGTAGTACCAGACAGCTTAGATCAATGCCAAGAGGAAATGCTTGATAGAGCAGCAATATCGGAAGAAGAACTAAATAATCGTATACAAAAAAATATTGAAGATAGCCAAAGATACAAAGATATAACCAATTTCTACATAAAAAATACTCGTGCAGAAATAAATGGTCGTCCAGGTATTGAAACTACTGTGAATTCTCTCGCTCAACTAACAGAGGATTTATTGAAGTCAGAATAATTAAATCCCTCTTCTCCCCTCTAACGCTCTTTTTAATGTAAGTCTATCCGCATATTCCAAATCCGCACCAGTAGGTAATCCCATTGCTAATCTAGTAATCTTTATCTTCTCCTCTTTCAATTCTCCTTTAAACAAATCAATAATATAGCTAGCAGTAGCCTCACCCTCTAAACTAGGATTAGTAGCAACAATAACCTCAAGAGAATCACAACCCTCTAACAACTCACCCACCCTAGCCTTCAATTCCTTGAACCTAATCTCTTCCTCACCAATACCCTCAGCAGGAGATATGACCCCACCAAGCACAAAGTAAAGACCATCAAAAATACCCGAATTTTCAAAAGCTACAACATCAAGAGGTTCTTCTACAACACAAAGCTTATCCTGTTTCCTTAACTGGCTAGAACAAATATCACACACCTCCTTATCACTAACATTGAAACACTTCTTACAATTCATAACCTCATCTTCCATGGCTAACAAAGCATTCGCTAACTTAGTAGCATCTAACTTTGAGGATCTGAGATAGTGGTATGTCATTCTCGAAGCAGACTTAGGACCAACTCCTGGTAATCTACTAAATTCATTAATTACATTTTCTACAGACTTAGGTAGTACCGACATTATTTATTACCAAATAACTTTTTAATCTGTTCTAAATCAACATCCTGTGCCATATCCTTCTGTAATTTCTTTTGGTAATCCTTGAATGCCTCTTTCATACCATTCTTTATTGCTCCTGCCATATCTGGATCTAAGTACTGTTCATCAATATATATATCTTCAAACTCTTGAGCACCGTTCATAAAGATGATGATCATTCCATTCTTAGATTCACCTTTGATCTTCTTCTCTCTCATCTTGTTCTGCATCTTCTTAGCTTCACTTTGCATCTTTAACAACTCAACTGGGTTTATCATGATAGTAATAATATAAACTAAACAAGGATATTATATCGTAAAACTACATCCCTTCAAAGATAGCCTCTATCTCAGCAGAAGGTTTCTTCGCTTTGTAGAAACTAGCCTTGTCCGGCTTCTCTTCTTTAGGAGCTTCTTTCTTAGTAGCAACAGGAACATTTCGTAATACAAATTCAGCATCCGACTTCTTTTCAGATTTCATCTGATCATTAACATTACATACAATCTTACATGTAGAACCATATACCTTTTGGAAAACACACGCTATTACTTCCCTACTCTTAGGTATCTCTATCCTATCTTTGTGGAATGAGAATGGAACTTCAAATGTAAGCACGCCTTCATTAAACCCAACTACTTTGGCATTCTCCAGGAAGGCATACAAGTGATTGTTAAAAGGTTTAACTTCTAACACAAAACTCTCCCATCGCTTTTTAATATCATCTACTGAAAGTTCCTCCCCATCTACATCATCCTCTTCCTCTTCTGAATCCTCCGCTACTTCACTAGGTATTGGTTCTTCCTTAACTTCTTCTTTTTGTTTTTCTTCGTTCTTTGGCTCTACCTTTTTTACTTCTTCTTGTGGAGCTATCTTGTTCTTCACATCTGTATTTACAATCTTAACCTCATTGTCAGGCACTGGCTCATCCTTCATCATCTCAGGAATAATCATTTCTAGTACTAATGCCTGATTACTAGTATATTTAATACGATTTTCAGCTTCCAAGAACAAGTTTATAACCCTATGTATCATCCTAATATCCCAATTACTAAACATTTCATAATCCTTTCCCAATTTTCCCTTAATCTTTCCAACCAATATCTCTCTCAATATGGACAATGTATAGCTTGTAAACTGTTGAAGATTTACACCCTTTTCTTCTAAACCTTCAACAATCTCCAACGCTTTCTTTCCATTTCCCTCCTCTAAACTACTTAACAATGTCGTCACCTTATCAAAATCTGGCAATCCCAATATATTTCTTACCTCTTCTTCAGTAATCTGCTTCTTTCCTTTCTCCTGCCCACTGTAAACTACATCCAAGAGTGAAAGTGCATCTCGATAACTACCTTTTGCATTCTGTACTAACAAATCTAAGGCCTTTTCATCAACACCAATACCCTCTTCTTTAGATACACTGGATATGACCTCAGCTATTTCAGTATCTGTACCAAGTCTAAAATCATATCTCTGACATCTCGACAAAATCGTAGGTGGAAGCTTGTGTACATCAGTTGTAGCCAACATGAAGATTACATGCGCAGGAGGCTCTTCTAGGGTCTTCAAAAGTGCATTGAAAGCCTCAGTCGTAAGCATATGGACCTCATCAATGATATATACCTTGTACTTACCTTCAGATGGTGAAAACTCAATCTTCTCTTTCAACTCTCTAATCTGATCAATACCTCTGTTTGAAGCTGCATCAATCTCTATCAAATCCATCATAGAGCCATTTGTAATAGCTTTACACACACTACATTCATTACATGGGTTACCATCCTTGGTTGGATTAAGACAGTTAACTGCCTTAGCCAATATTCTTGCTGTAGATGTCTTTCCTGTACCTCTAGAGCCGACAAAAAGATATGCTTGCGCTATCTGATCCGTTTTAATGGCATTCTTCAGTAGCTTGGTAATATGATCTTGCCCTATTAACTGGTCGAAGTTCTGGGCTCGATATTTTCGGTATAGTACGGAAGGCATAGCTATATACTAAAGGAAATAATGGTCATCTCGCAAGTAAAATTTTTGTATTCATTAAGACCCTTTACTACAGGCGTTTTCTTAACGCTGTTTTCTTCTCAAATCATCTACTGCCTCTTGAAGCATCTGTGTATACAAACCGTACCCTACCGAATTGATAGTTCCGGACTGACTTCGTCCTAAAATATCTCCAGACCCTCTGATTTCCAAATCTCGGTTAGAGAGTAAAAATCCAGAACCCAAAGCTTGTGAATCTCTAATTGCAGTAAGTCTTTGTTCAGCATCTCCTTGTAGGGTATCATAGTAGAAATATGCATATCCCTGCTCTAATGAACGTCCAATTCTTCCCCTAATCTGGTACATCTGAGAGAGTCCAAGCTTGGTTGCATCATCAATGATTAATGTATTAGCAGAAGGAATATCTAAGCCATTCTCTATGATTGTTGTACAAATTAATATATCAATCTTCCTGTCTACAAAATCTGCCATAGTTCGAGTTAGGGTTTCAACATTCATTTGCCCATGTGCAGTCTGGATATTCGCCCTAGGGAAAAGCTTTTCAAGTTCTTTTTCAATATTCTGCATATTCCCCACCCTGTTGTGTAGGAAATATACCTGCCCATTCCTCTCCATCTCTTTACTAATGGCTTTTAATACTGAATCCCAATTGAATTTTTCAAAATGATTAATGATTTCTTTTCTACCAAGAGGTGGAATTGCCAATACACTGATATCTCTAATCCCTGTTAACGCCATATTCAATGTTCTTGGAATTGGTGTAGCTGTTAAAGAAAGCACATTTGTATCTACTCTAGCCTCTTTCAATTTTTCCTTTTGCTTAACACCAAATTTCTGTTCTTCATCTACAATCAACAATCCCATGTTTTTGAATTTTACATCTGCAGAAAGCAATGAATGGGTACCGATAACGATATCGACTACGCCATTATTCAAGCCTTTCAAAACTTCGGCTTTCTCGGCCTCGGTTGAAAATCTTGAAAGCGAGACTATGTTGAAAGGATAGTTTTTGAATCTTTCCTGGAATACCATTTTATGCTGCTCAACCAATATTGTTGTAGGTGCCAAAACTGCTACCTGATATCCCGCATTAGCTACAGCATATGCGGCACGCATTGCCATCTCCGTTTTACCAAACCCAACATCCCCCACAAGCAATCTGTCCATTGGTTTGTCTTTTTGGAAATCATCCGCAATCTGTTTAGTTGCAAGCAACTGATCATCTGTATCTGTAAATTTAAACTGAGATGCAAATGTCCAAAACCCATCCAATGCCTCCTCGCTATCTATCATCACAGGCGCCTGAGCGGTCTTTCTAAGTGCATAAAGTTGTAAAAGCTCTTTCGCTATCTCCTCAACTTTTTCCTTGGCTCTAAGCGAGATTCGTTTCCACACCCCACTGTTAAGTCCTGTTAACAAAGGTCGCTTTTTACCCGCCCCAATATATTTAGTAACCTTATCTGCTGCACTAAGTGGTACATACAATCTATCCAATCCTGCATATGCAATTTCAATATACTGCCCTCCATTTCTTTTCTGTATTCCTCCAAACTTACCAATACCATGATCTTCGTGAACAATGAAATCACCAGGGATTATTTTTTTAAGAATAGCCACCGAACTCGGATCTACATTCCTATCTACCTTCTGATATTTAAACAAATCTACTTCTCCTAATACTTCTAAATCTGTTAATACCAATGTTCTTGTAGCACCTAGTACAAAACCTCTACTCAACTGTTTCTCTAAACTTCCTTGAGTACTAAAAATTTCTTCAATCTGATTTTTTAATGGGTTGGTCTCAAATCCTTTACTGTCTTTAGTTACATACCAAATTTTAAAACCTCTGCTTTTGAAATTCTTTATGATCTCGGTTACAACCTTGGTATTACTAAAATTCTCAATTCCTGGTATGGTTCTAATTCCTAAATCTACACAATCCTCTTGATCTCCAATCCTATGCATTATCTTAATATTTACATCTTCTTCAGCTTCTTCATTACCAAGGAATATATCGACTCCATTAGAAAGGAATAGTCTTGTATCTACTGACCTTATCTTCTTTCTAGTCTGTATATCCAATATATCGATATTCTCGATCTCCTCCCCATACAAGCTAATTCTAACTACGTTATTCATACTGTATGGCCAAACAATGACAACATCACCAAGTATGGATATTTCGCCTTCATTCCAAACTCTCTCTACTCGTTCATATCCTAAGTCTAGAAATTTTTGAATCTCAAACTTTTCCTTGAGTTTAACATTCAATATTTTCTCCTGTGCTGATTCTAAATCAGAGAGCAAAAGCCAAACCCTTTTGTTTAGAGCCTTACCCAATATCTCAGCAGTCAGTTCGTAGTAGTTTGAATCTATACCAGATACCTTCTTCTTAGAAAGTATCTCCTCCCTAAGCTGCCCTATCTCCTTTGAAATTTTGTTTAAAAATCCGTCATTCACGTTGCTATTTTACCACACAAGAGA
>JAHISI010000032.1 GCA_018818345.1 Patescibacteria group bacterium
CGTAGAATTTCCCCTTTGACATATTCTCAGGTCTTTTTCCATCTCCAAACCTATTTCCTGCAACGAAGTTCGCTTTCCCATCCAATATTGGTTGAATAAGCATAGGGATTTCCTCTGGCAAGAACTGAAGGTCTCCATCAATATTCACTCCAATATCAGCATCTAATTCTAATGATTTGTTAATAGCTCGTTGAAATGAATATGCTAATCTCCTTTGCTCCTGATTAGAAAATACTTGAGCACCATTTTCTTTAGCAATTTTTGCAGTATTATCAGAGCTACCATCATCAATTACGACTTTGACTACCTCATCAACACCTTTTATCTTAGTAGGAATTCTATTTAGGAGTTCCTTTATCGTTTCCTCTTCGTTCAGGCAGATTGAAAAGACTACTAGTTTCATTTTTTTAATATTAAAATTATCTTCCTATACCTCGATATATTACACCGAGTTTCTCAATTTCTTTTTTATCCAACTTATTCATACCATCTACAACTACCTTAACATTAGGATACTTTTTAAGCAATTTTCCTAATTCTTTAAATGGCTTATGTGCAGTACAAAGTACTACTGCAACAGAATCTTTGAGGGCTTCTTCTAAAGATTTTACTGTACTCATTGAATCAATATATGGGTCATATATTCTTAGATCTGCTCCTTTTGACAAAAGAATATCTTTAACTATTAAGCATGGACTTTCTCTTAAGTCACCAATATTCTCTTTGTAGCTTAATCCCAACAATGCAATTTTCGTTCCCTTAATTGATCTCTCTATTTCATTCAAAGCTACTTGTAGTCTTTCAACTGTATATTGTGGCATTCCGTTGTTTACCTCTCTCGCCATCTTTAAGAACTTGTGATCAAATCCACTCTTTGCAGCCCTATTGATTAGGTAGTAAGGGTCTACAGCTATACAGTGTCCACCTACTCCTCTACCTGGCCAATGTGGCATAAATGCAAATGGTTTGTTGGAGGATGCCTTGATGGTTTCGATTAGGTCTATTCCCATTGCATCAAAGGATCTTGCTAATTCATTAACATATGCGATATTGATATCTCTAAATGTATTCTCAATGATTTTGGTTGCTTCTGCAATCTTCAATGATGAAACAGGATTAATTTCTCCTGTAAGGAATGATCTGTAGAAATCAGCAAGATTTTCACCCTCGCTTGAAGGATCTGCACCAATATTTCTTGGGATATTGTAAACATTCCACTTAGGATCTCCTGGATTTATTCTTTCTGGGCAATGAGACAAAACAAATTCTCCCATTTTCAACTTTGCCTTATTCTCAAGAAGTTCTGGATATACTACTTCTTCACATGTTCCAGGATTGACTGTTGATTCCAAGATTACTACTGCTCCTTTTTTAAGATATTTTGCAGCTAATTTTGAAGCTTCAATTACAGGTACATAGTCTGGGGTATGATCATCTAGTACAGGTGTTGGGACACAGATTATGAAATAGTCAGAGTCTTTGAGTATATCTGGATCGGTAGATACATTAATGTCTACTGTTTTTAAATCTTTTTCACAGACTTCATCATCTATTGGACATATTCTTTTACTAATTTTTTCTATTTTTGATTCACTTAGATCGTAACCATATACTGAGTATTTCTTACTTTTTGATATTGCACAGAGCAATGGTAACCCTACGTATCCTAGACCTATTATCGAGACTTTTTTCATAGTTTTGAGTGTATAAAATAGAGTAATGTCATTATATACTGTCCTTTTGATGGTTAGCAACTCAATATCTAGACTCTTGCTAAATTGGCACCTTTTGAGAGTCTATAAGACACGAAGAAGCAAATCACATACACAACAGATGTGGTCAACGACCATACCAAAAATCCTAGATATGCATCTTTTGATATCAATCCAATAACAAAACCAAGAGTTAATGCAGCCAGTTTCATTATTTCAAACCATATTTTTACACCCTGCTTATCAATTACATAAAGAACATCAGTTATTGGATCAACAACAAATCTTGCAAAATACATTAATGTGAAGATCCGTATATATTGTCCTGCAGGTTCCCATTCTGCTCCAAATACAAATGGCACAACCATTGGAGCAAAGATAAATAGGAGAACAAATGGAATAATACCGATTATGAAAAGCGCCTTGCTCGTCTGCCTTACCACTTTAGCACAAGAGCCAGTA
>JAHISI010000005.1 GCA_018818345.1 Patescibacteria group bacterium
CAGCCTCTCAGCTCCCCTACCCGTCATAGCCTTGGTGAGCTATTACCTCACCAACTAGCTGATAGGATGCGGACTCATCTCAAAGCACCGGAGTTTTACATACAAAAACTTTATGATTCTGTAAGACTATCAAGTATTACCCCGCCTTTCGGCGAGCTGTTCTTGACTTTGAGGGAGATTATCCACATGTTACTCACCCGTTTGCCACTATCCCAGGCGAGAAATCATCGACCGAAGTTTCAGAAATCTCAAAGGGATCGTTCGACTTGCATACCTTAGGCACACAGCCAACGTTCATTCTGAGCTATGATCAAACTCTCATTGAAAACGCTTGACTTTGCAATTTGCATAAATGCAAAAAGACCAACCAGCGTTGGTTGGATTTAATTTTTTTTGACTAAATGAATTGTGTGAACCAATCACACTATATTTAAAAAGCCTAAATTGTTTTTAGACTTCCTATCACTCTTCAACTTTTAAGGAGCTGAATGTGGTAATAAAACGAAGATAAAAATATTTCACGAACTGCAGGTATTCGTTAGAGCTATTCTCTAAGAGGATTCCCGTATCTCCTTTAGTATCCCAAACTCGTGAAAGGATTCTAACACACGAAAAGTAGATATGCAAGTACTATTTCTTACCTTTTTGTACTATATATAGATGTTTCAACTCCTCTATAGTAGTAGCCTCCTCAGAAGTCTTATCCCTACTCCATTCTACAAGCCTTGGGAACCTCAAAGAAAGCCCTCCACCAATGTTTAAATCTGCTCGAATATTTTGTGTAATCTCATCCGCTTCTACAGAAAATACAATCTTAGGATCAACCCATATATCTGGCGCTAATACATCGTTCACCTCTACATTCTTAGGCTTCTTGTTTACAATATCTTCTTTAAATCCTTCAAGTGCAGTTTTAAGCTGGTCATCACTAAAACCGGTACCAACTTTACAGATAGCCTCATATATATCTAGTTCAGGGTTATACAACGCCCCCAATACAGCGCCCATACCTAGCTTGCTTCGCTTCCCAGATCCATTGTAGAAGCCCACAGCCACTAAATCTATAGTATCTACCAAATCTTTTTGCATAGACTTCTTTAATTTGATCCATTCAAAGTTTCTAGCACCTGGATAGTAAGGACCTTTTAACTGTTTTACAATGATTCCTTCTAGCTTCTTACCTACGTTTTCATCAAATATCTGTTGTAAATCCTCAATACCTTTTACAAGCGTAGTCTTGCACACCTCTATACCCCCGTGGGTATCAGAAAACTCCTGCTCCAACCTCTCTATCCTGATATTTGTATCTATTTCGGAGATATCTTCTCCATCTAAATACAAAAGATCAAATGTTTGAGCCTTAACAGGGATATCCACTTGCATACCCTCTACTCCATATTTTCTTCTCCTCTGCATAGTCTCTTGGTAACTTAAGAATGTATTCTCTTTGTAATTCCATCCTAGTACTTCAGAATCCAATACAAATGATTCCTGCTTAAGTTCCATTGCAGCATCTACAATCTCAGGGAACATATCCGTTACATCTTCTAAATTTCTAGTAAACAATCTAACCTCATATTCCTTTGCTTTTAGTTCAAAAAGCCCGCCCTGAGATGGCTTCTCCGCAAAGGTTTCCCACATCATCCTCTCTTCATACCTTGAATCATTCTTCTTAAATTTATGAATCTGACATCTCAATCCATCAAATTTTGGTTGGATTAAGAATTCATCTCCAAACCTTTCAATTACCTCTTCAAACGAGCCTACTCTCTCAACTAACCTAGATAGTACAGGCACTCCTGGAGTGATATGTAAATCAAGTATCTTTTCATCAGCTCCATCTCTAACCTTCATTATGAGGGAACAGATATATCCCAAATCTGCACTTACGCCATATGACCTATTAAGCCTCTCTCTTAGGCTTTTGTCACCATTTAATACAAATGAGAATGCATCCAACACTGTCTTAGAATTCAGACCCATTCTTAATTCACCACAGATAATTCTACTAAGATACTTAGCTTCCAGTGGGTTCATAACCTGAAGCAAACTCATTACTA
>JAHISI010000033.1 GCA_018818345.1 Patescibacteria group bacterium
GACTCGCGTGTAAGTGTTTACCAACAAAAACAATTTTTCCTTCATAACTAGACTCCTCACCTTTAAGCTTGATATCTTTACCCATGTTCAATGTAACAAATTCTCCTGCAAGGAGGACTCGTTCTGCACTTGATACACTCAAGAGATCTAATGCTAATGCAGAGGCCTTAATAGTTATCCCTTCTAATGGATTTACATCAAGAATCTCTGCCTTGAAATTGCTTTTTATGAGGGCTTCTTGTTCTTCCCCTAGTACATCAATATATCCTTGTTTGATTCTGTTGAGATCTACAATACCATTGGAGAGAGATATTAATCTTTTTACTGTTAATCCTCCTGCAGATGTTTTCTCTGCAAGAACATCACCTTCATTTACAAATTCACCATCTATACAGGTGATAAAACGCATAGATGTATCTAAACTACAGTTAAGTTGGTCAGGGATGTAGAAGGAGTGCTTGGCATTGTTTCCTTTTCGGATATAAAGATCCATTCCCTCTGTTACAGTATCTCCTGCTTTTACTAAGACTTTGTCCCTACTCTGTACAGGTATTCTAAATGTATATGCATCATATTTTTCTAGTAATCTATGTTTTAATATCATTTAAACCATTGTTGTAATTTTAACTTATTCGAATATACATCTGGTCCATACACAATTGGTTTGTATCTTGCATCTACAACCATCGAATCATATCTAAGTTTGTCAGGTATAGATATGAAGCTTAGATTATCCTTCGCTTGTGTATTTCTAATGTATGCTCCATTCTTAAATTCTCCTTCGATTATGAGATTTTCTCTGTGTAATGGTAATTTTATGTATGTGAATTCAGGGGAAAGTGCAAATATGTCCTGTTTCTCTCCTTCTAATGAATCCGTGTATCCATTGAATATGACCTTACTTCGGTTTCTAGAAAGTTTTACCTCAGGTATTAATACTTTCGTAGCACATGAGAGAATTTCTTTTCGTGTTAATACAACATCTGAAGATGCAGGACCAGAGATATAGCTTTTGGCATAGGAGAGTACTCTCTTCTCGTTGTCGAAATACACATCCAGTATTCCAGATATTTCGAATCCGTCGGTTAGTGATAGCAGGAGTTTTTCTTTGCCTAAGAGTAATGGAACCATTCCTGCTACTATGATCCCAGTATTTCCCTGAGTCCCAATCGCCTGTAGTTTCTCCTTGTTATCTTGATATATTGAGTGTAGTTGTGCAGTTGTATATGCTCTTAACATATCTAAAATGTGTGGATCTTCGGTAAATACCACCCTATTTAGTACAAAGTTGCTCCAGTAATTGAGCATATCTTTAGATGTTACATCAGAGGCTAGGAATGCCTTGAATCTCGCATCCTTTATCGAATCTATAACCCCATATTCATTTCCCCATGTTATCTTCGATTTAGATATCTCAATTTTTCCAGACTGTTTGTCTTTAAATGCTCGGTATATTTTGAAATCTTGTAATTCTAAATCCACAAAGAGAAGGTCGTCATATCCTAGCTTTTGTGTTAATCCTTCTAACATTCCTCGCATGTATACGTCGTCCATTACTCTTAGGGCTATATCGTTTGAGAATGCTCTTAGGGATGAGAATATTTTGTTAAAGTATTTTTGATTTTCATCCATTTGTATTCTTATACCTGCTATTCCGTCTCCTTCTTCTACAAATTTTCTAAAGGAGAATATTCCATATGCATTTTTGTCTACTATGTTCCAATTGAATACTTTTTCTAAGTTATCAAAGTATTCATACCAAAAGTTTTTGGTAAAGAAATCATCGTCTAATCTTTGTTTTAATGGGTTTAGATCTGTGAAGTCACTTAGTACGTATTCCCTATTTGCATTGTGGTCCGTATATGCGAGGTGAGCCCAGATATTGTTATCTGATATTACCAGGCTTAAATATGAGTTTTTTTCTAACATTGGCAGTGTAGACATATGTAAATATATTACTTTAAAGAACAGTTTGTTGCAATGAAATAGATATGACAACAAAAAAAAAGAGGACCTTTCGGTCCCCTTCTCAATTCAAAGTATATATTACAGACTATTCATTAGAAGAATATGGTAAGAGAGACATAAATCTAGCTCTCTTAATAGCTCTCTTTAACATCTTCTGATGCTTGTGGCATGCTCCAGACTTCTCAACAGATATAATCTTACCTCTAACAGATGTAAACTTCTTTAATTGATACACATCCTTGTATGTAACAGTCTTAACACCAGATTCACATAGAGGACATTTCAAGTTCTGAACAATCTTTCTTCTTCTTCGCATATTCTTTTTCTTTGCATCGAAAGAAGAATCATCGTTAGTACTTGTTGTACTCTCTACTGCTGGACTTTGTTTTACTACTATTTCGTCTGACATTCCTTAAATATATATCAAATTAAAATGGCAAATCTTCTTCTAAAGGATCCTGATCAACAGGAGCTTCCTCTTCAACTGGAGCTGCTTCATCAGCAACTACATCTTCCTTAGGAGCTTTCTCTGCTTTCTCAGTATGTGCACCCTCTTCATCAATACCTGCACCCTGTCTACCCTTACTATCTAAAAGAATCATATCTTCAATTCTAACTTCTGTCTTGTATCTTGTAGAACCATCATCTGCATTCCATGATCTTGTATTCAAAGAACCCTCTACATAGATCTTCATTCCCTTAGCTAACAATTGCTGACATATCTCAGCCATCTTGTTCCATGCTACTACGTTATGGAATTCTGCTAATTCCTTCATCTCACCATTGGTATCTTTCCATGACTTGTTTGTTGCCATTCCGAAAGTAACAACTGGAGTTCCAGAATTTGTATATCTCATCTCTGGATCTCTTGTTAGATTTCCAATTAACATTACTTTATTTAGTGATCTTGCTGCCATTTGTTTAATAATTATAATTTAACTTACCTACAATATACACAACAAATATTAAAATTCGATTAAATTTCTATTTCTTTCTTCTTTATCTTCTTTCCTAACTCATCCACATCATCTTCTTCAACTACCATATATCTCAAAACCTCTTGTTTTAATTCCATCTGTCTTCTGATTTCTAGGATATTGGAAGGATCGGTTACAAAGGTATATATAATATAATAGCCTTCGTTATGTCCATTTATCTTGTATGCTAAATATCTCTTTCCCCATACATCTACATCTAATACTTCGCCACCCTTAGCTTTAACTAAATCAACAAATTCTTTGTGAATTGCTTTTCTAACATCGTCTGGTAATAGTGGTTTAAGAGCCACTGCCATTTCATAATAGTTTCCTTTTTTTACTTCTTCTGCTGCCATTTATCCGATATATACAAATTATGTCTTAACGAGAATGGATTTTAGCAGAAAATATTAGTTAATACAACTATCCATTCTGCAAAAGGGTCGTGCAGTAGGCTATGGTACAGAAGAAGGATTTTAATCCAACATTCAACAGCCTACTACCCTTTTTGTCTTTTTGTTTTATTCATCATATTTCAAAGGTTTGAGTTTCCCCTCTTCGAAGAACAGGACTGTTGGGCAAGCACATGCAAGACCTAAAAACCCCTCAATGCCGAAGGTAAGAAAAACACCATTCCCGCCATTGAGTATCCTACGAACCATATTTGCACGATGACTGTCATCTGTTGAAACTTGTATTAGATAATAGTTTTTCTTCTCAACTCCTTCGAATATTACAAAATCTCTAAATGTTGAGCATACCCGTAAATAGCTACAGATATCATCGTATTTGAGAATGTTTCCACTCATTTGGAAAGGTTTCGAGCCTTCTTCCTTATTTAGAAAAAAGAAGTATTCCCATTTATCTGAATCGCTAGAGGCACGACACTTCACAACCCACAAATCCCCATAGGATTTATGCAAGAAATATCTTTTGCCATCCATTTGGAAACTTTTAAACTTTGATTCTAATTCAATCATTTCCCTTCTCCTTATTTTTAGTGAGCGAATACGATATGGGACTTAGTCCCTAACAAAAAGACATTCATATTCTATAGGATATCTATTCGGATGTAAATCCTTTCTCTAACTCAACTTCTTCCTTACAACACTCTCCCCTATACTTAACTCTATCTCCTCCTTAGCCTTTCTAGCAACCTTACCACCCTTCTTTGCAACTACCCTGTTCTCTTCCAATCCCTTTGGTATATCCTTCTTTGATATCTCAGTAGTAGATGCTTCTGCTAACATATTTAGAATTAATTCTAAATTAGTCATATTATCCCTTAAATTCTCTTTCTTTAAACCCTTGTATTCTTTTAATTCCTTTACCGATTTACCTGTCCAAGCTTTAGTAATCTCATTTGTTAATATTGCAAAATCTCTCCCTTCCTTCATACCTCTCTCTTGCCATTCATCCGTTAATTCCTTTCTAACTTCAATACTCTTTAGTCTTTGATTAATCCAATCTCTTGAATATCCCTTATTTAGATATGTCTTCATTGCCCTATCAAATGCTAATTCTGGATCTTCTGTTTCTTCTATTCTTTCATACCCTACCTTAGCTAACCAAACTTTCAAGGGTTCTGCTTTAGGTGAAGGAATGGATTGAATTAGTCTTAGAATTGTTTCAGTATCTCCTACATCTGTTAATCGCATTCTTCCATCTTGAGAAGTCATTTTCAATTGTCCCAATTTATGGGACAGTTCACTCCCTTCGGTTTCTAACTTTGTTTTCAAAGCATTCCAATACTTTCTAGGCCTTGGAGAATCGGTCAAAACCTCTATAATATCTACAATTGAGAAATACCAGAGTTCTTTCTCTTTATCCCAATGTCTTCTTATTGTTTTTTGATTGAATAGTATGAGGGATTTTTCTTTCATATTTCTATTATATATCTTAAATATGAAATTTATATGAATTTTTAGTTGTACGATGATATCGTACGACTCAAAGGATGGTAGAACTATATGAACACTGGTTAATCCAGGATTCAGGTTCTACCTTCCTTTTTTGTCTTTTTGTTTTATTTCTTTACAACAATGATCTCACTCATCTTTTGCTCTGTTAGATATGGCACGTATTGCCGAAAGGTAGGCAATATCACTTGCTGTGCATTACTGGATAATCGTCCAAGAAATCCCATTAAGTCCCAATATTTATTCACTACAAACAAAAAATCCCTTCGCCCAGATTTCAGGTAATAAATTTTCCAACCACTCTTCGTAGTATCTTTTCTATCAATAGTAAAGACTTGGGAACCAAACCACCTTTCAATAATTAACCTGTCCCCCTGGGTATCCCAGCATGATCTCTTTATCTTACGCATTTTTTTCATTCTCGAAATCCTTTCACTGCATTCTATTGTTATCGAGCGAGATAAGGGCATATTGCCCAACAAAAAAACTAGCTCTAGTCTATAGGATATCTAATTCGTTGTAAATATCTACTACAACAGTACTTCCTTTGAAAAATTCTTACTTGTTTGCAAGAATAATAATGTAGTCACCATCTTGAACAATATAATCCTTACCATGGTTCTTAACTAAACCCAATTCCTTGGCCTTAACCCAACCACCTGCATCTAATAACGCATCAACATTAACCACATCAGCAGTAATGAAATTATTTTCTAAATCAGTATGTATAACCCCCGCAGCCTCCTTAGCATTAGCACCCTTCTCTATGGTCCATGCATTACACTCCTTCTCCGAACCGGTATAGAAGGTTATAAGATTGAGAGCATCATATGCCCCTTTAATAATATCCTTAACAGATTTAGGAACATATCCCAATAACTCTGCATACTCATCAGCATCTTCCATCTCCCCTACCAATTTTACATCAGCCACGATTACTAGATCACCTGTTTTCTCTTCTAATTCCTTCTTCCATACCTCAATCTTCTCACTTTCCAATCCTTCCTTACAATTCAATACAAACATCCTTTTTTTACTGGTTAACAACCAAAGGTCATATACATACTCCTTCTCTTTCTCATTCATCTCCATATCAATCACTGGTATACCCATACCAAGATTCTTCTGTATCTTCTCCAATATATTCATCTCTAATGCAGCATCAGCATTCCCTATCCTAGCCATCTTGTTTACACTAGCTATCTTCTTTTCAACAACCTCAATATCTTTGAATATCAATTCTGCTTGTACAATCTCAAAATCTTCAACAGGATTTACTCTCTCATATACATGTACAATCTCTTTACTTTCAAAAGCTCTAAGTACATACATAATGACATCGGTTTCTCTAATATGTGAAAGGAATTGATTTCCTAATCCTTCTCCCTTAGATGCTCCTTTTACTAATCCGGCAATATCTACAAATGTCATTGCAGAAGGTACTATCTTCTTAGCATTGAAATATGCGGACATTCTACCTAATCTTTCATCGGGTATTTCTACTACTCCTACATTTTTATCTATCGTACAAAAAGGAAAATTTTCTGCTGGTACTGTTAATTTGGTTAGTGCATTAAATATTGTAGATTTTCCTGAATTAGGAAGTCCTACAATACCTAGAGACAATGAGTGTGATCTTTTTACTGACATAATGGTGAATTATATCCTAATATTAAGGTTTTGGATATATATGAAAACCTAACTGTGAACCTCTTGATGGAAATAATTCCAATCTTAGAGGCTCACAGTGGAGCAGGTTTTAAGAATAGCACACCCTATTCTTCTGTATTTATATCTCTAGCCTTTTGACCAATTTCTACTGTTTGACCATAGAGAAAGGTCTGAAGAACCCAAAGTTTCAATGTCAATTTCCCCACTTTTGGAGGTAGATCTTTTTCATGTTCTGAAAAGTATTTCTCTACATCTTCCTTAAGTGCATGAATTTGATTTCTAAACATGGTCTTAATCTTCATACGGACAATCTTGCTCGCGCCATGGTTATTTGGACATCTTGTCATGGTAATAACCATCTGTTCTCGACTTTTTGCAGTAGATGCCATTTGTGGAATCAGCATAGCCATTAACTTTGGCTCAGATATCTCATTCCAAAACAAATTCCATTCTTCCCAGGTATCAAACAAATTTTTACAGCCTTCAAAATATGCAGCAGGTGCAAATCTGTTGTTCATACCAAACATATTTAGGAATTGATTATATAATTCAGCGGCATTTAGAACAGTATTCTCTCTCTCTTTAATCACTTGGAAACCTCCTTCTCTAAAAGTTCTCTAAACAATCTTCTCATTCTTGCCTTCAAATCACCATTTAGAGAAGATATCCTTTTTCTAACCATTTCCTTTATTTCTTCCTGATCTGCTTCGTCTCCTTCTTTTTCAAGTTCTGTAATCTGTTTAACCAGCGCCTCCTCCTCTTTCGAGTTTCTACTTGTTAAGATTACAACGCTTACTAACTCTATAGGGCTCCTAGCCTTACCTATCAGTTCTTTTCGAACTAATCTGTAAAGCCGTGTATCTACTGGTAAACGATTTAACATATCTTCAAGTTCTTGAAAATTGGTCCCATCTTTTACTTTATTAAAGACCTTTTCATACCACTCATTCACTTCAGTGTCTATGAATGGACTCTGAAAAAGAAAAGCATAACTAGTTGCAAAGCTTGATAAATTATCCATGGCCGACTTACTCCTTTTTTTTAAAAGATCCGGATGTGTGTTCCGAACGCATATTATAGGTCTTCTTCCCTCCTTTTTCAATAATTGCTATTATATTAATTACATTAAATAGCCCAAACCAAAACAATGAAAAAACTGCTTCTCTTTGTTCTTAGTATCGTATCCTTCGGTCTCCTCTTCTCTACTAAGGTATTTGCTAAAGCCTCAGACTTTGTCATAGATTCAAATACACACATCACATATACAACAGGTAAAACATACGTATCTGTAGTAACACAATATACTAGAACAGTAAAAAACAGTGATTACTTCTACCCTGCTACAGGAGAAAAGGTATTCAATATCCCCGACCTACCAAATAGTACAGAAGAAGAAATAGCTACAGAAAGAAAATACAAACTAGACTCACTCAAAGTAACCAACTCCCTAGGAGGATCGGTAAAATATACAATAGAAGAACAAGAGCAAGGAGTAGGAATATATATTAAAGTACCAAACTACAAACAAACCACATCTAGCTCACCATATTCCATACAGATTGCATACAATACCCATGACTTTGTAATCAAAGTAGTAGACTATGTAACTCTCCAAGCTCCTGCATTACCCAAAGATGTTGTATTTGAAGAAACCGATTCTGCAACTAAAACTACGACTGCGTTCAACTATGGATTAGATATAACCGTAGACAGTAACATATCTCCACTTGCTAAAGTATTCCCTACGACATTTTCAAAAGCGACAAAGAGTGGAAAAACAACTTACACATTCGCACAGGAAGATCGAGTCGGGAATTCTCCATACATGGAGTTTGGGACATCAACTACCTACAAATTTGCCTTAACATATACCACACCAAAAACAGATACATTGGTGCCAGAAAGTCTAACCAATGTATTAAAATCTCTTTCAACAAATATATTTGAGATCTCTCTTCCTAGAGAATTCGATGAAACTAATCAGAAGGTATACTTCACTAATGTATCTCCTACACCATCGGATATATATCAGGATGATGAAGGGAATATAATTGCATCATTTGAAGTACCTGCCAATACAATTGGAACCATTACATTGGAAGGATATATTGTTGTAAATCAGGATGAATATACTGCAACTAGTGTACCTACTGATATTGATTGGACTACTTACAAAGAAGAAATTACTTCCAGTCCATTTCTTAAACAGTATCTTGTTCCTACTAAATATTGGCAATCTACAGACTCATTCATAGCGGATGAAGCAAACAAATTGCTTGATGGAAAAAATACTGTACTAAATATCATTAAAGCTGATTATGCGTATGTTGGTGACAAATTAACATATGATGACAACAAGGCTAATTCTGAAAATGAAAGAATTGGTGCAAAAGCTGCACTTGAAGGTGGTGCTTCTGTATGTATGGAGTATGCTGATTCCATGATTGCTCTACTTAGAGCACAAGGGATTCCTGCCAGAGCTGCACTAGGATATGCGAATATTACTGAAGTCCAAGAGGCTCAGGTTAGGCATCAATGGGTACAGGCTTGGATACCTGACTATGGTTGGTATTCCATAGATCCTACTTTGGAGAGTAGCAATATGAGGTTGGGACAGAGTATTGATCGTGTACTTTGGGAGGTGTTTAATGGTGATACATTGTCAAATATTAGGGTGTTTTCAGCAGATAATATTGATGTGTTAACTACAGAGGGATATAACTTGAATGTGTATGGTGTAGATAGTACTGATATTGATTTTAGTACATTAAAGACATATATAGATATTGTTCCTGAAAAAGGATATGAGAATGTTGAAGATATTCCTTCTTCTAGTAAGTATGGTTTTGGACAATGGGTAAATACATTTCTTAAGACTACTACAATTGGGAAGGCGGTTATAATTACGGGTCCGGTTATTATTCTTGTATTGGTAGTTTCAGTTATTGTAGCTGTTACTAAGAATACTGTTAGAAGAATGAAGAGGAAGAAAATTAATAATAATACAAGCTCGGCTGTATCATAAACCCGTATTCTATCAACCACTATATGGGTTTTTATTAGGAATTTAACAACACTATAGGGTCTTGCATCTAAACTATCTCATACATCTTTTCGAGATCTACCGCCTTTTTCCCATTCTCAAGCCTATCATCCGCCGTAGCATACATTGTAAACAAAACATCCCCCTTAGAAACAGATTCCCCAGGCATCTTGTGCATATACAAACCCGCCTCATGAATACGAGGACAACCCAAGGCACGAGCAATATTAACAATCTCTATGCTACTAATTAACTTCACAGTACCACCCTTAGTAGCAACAACATCTGCACTAAGATGTCCCGGCTTAATCTCACTAGACTTAGTAATCTTCTTTGCACCCTGTGCAAAACCAATCTCCCAGAATTTATCATAAGCCTGTTTAGAATCCAAAAGCGTTTGAGCAAATACTTTCCCCTCCCCCTCTTTAGATATACCGGTAGCCTCAAACAATATTCCTGCCATATCTATAACCACACGTTCCATTTCCAACGATGCACGACTATCTCTCTCAAGAATACGGAGAGCCTCAATAATCTCAAGGTTAGGGCCAATGCCCCTACCATCAGGACCATTAACCTTACGAGTAGTCGTTTCACACTCAATACCAAATTTCTTAAACAGTTTTTTAAATTCCTTAGCTAATTTGAATACATCCTCTGTTACCTCAACCTTACTACCCTTACCATATGGCAAATCGATTAAGATATTCTCAATACCAAGTGCAACCTTCTTAGCAACAATACTCACAAGTACCTTCTGATATTCCTGAATACGAAGAGATCTTTCAACATTAATAATTACATCATCTGCAGGAGAAATACTCAAAGAACCACCCCAGAACAAACAACCACCAGTCTTCTCTACAACATCCATTATTTCTTCCTCAGTGAGCGATACAGGCATAACAACCTCTAAGATATCTGATGTGCCAGATGGAGACGTAATTGCTCTAGAAGAGGTATTAGGGACGATTAAACCACCAGCTACAAGTATTGGAACTAATACAGGAGTAACACCCTTTCCTGCTACACCACCAATAGAATGTTTATCAGCAATAACACTACCCTTACCTTTGAATTTTTTAAATGAAAGAGAATCTCCTGACTGTGCCATACCCTGTGTCATCCAATATATCTCTTCATCATTAAAACCAGGATTAAAGAATGTAGAAATGAAGAAAGCAATCTCTGTTTCTCTTAATCTTCTACTCGCAATATCCTGCATAATTAATTCCAAATCTTCCTTGGTAAGATCATGGCCGAGAAGTTTCTTACTAATGGCTTCTAACGATTTAGTTCTTTCAGGAATATCTACAAATACAGTACTACCTTCAACTACCATATACTCCTTCCATATCTCTTCAAACAACCCAATCTCACCCTGATGAACTCTCTCTTCAGTCTCTAAAACATTAGCATACAATTCAACATCACCAATACCGATGAACAAAAGCTCTCCTTCTTTGACACCAATTTTCTCGGCATCTTTTCTATGTAAAACAATATTAAAGCTATTATCCTCGCCTAAATCCAACACTTTACTTCTTAAGTAGAAAGACATAACTAGTTAGTAAAAAATTATCTATCAAATACCCAAGGATATTTCTCCTTGACTACAGAGTCCACCTCTGAAGGTTTAACTATACCAAATTCTGTCACAAAACCAGTAATTAGGACATTATCCACAATCTCAAATGCCGGATTATATATCTCCAACCCCTTTGGTGCATCAGGCCATATCTCGGAGTCTTCTCTTACCTCAATCTCTACATTTCCAATGTATGAACTCTCATCAATTTTGAGTAACGGGGTAACCACATACAAAGGCTTATCTGCATAGTGTGCACTCATGGCTATACTCCAACTTCCAATTTTGTTAATTACATGTCCACCTTTCACAATCTGATCACACCCTATTAAAATCATGTCTACGGTTACATTTCCTCTATTTATGATGAATGAATCCGCAGCACTATCCGTTATCATTGTGGTCTTAATCCCAGCATTCACCAAATTCTTTGCCGTAATTCTTCCCTGCATTCTTGGTCTAGTTTCTGTACACACCACCTCGAAGTTATTATCTCCTTGAGACAATTCTTTGATCAATGTTTCTACCGTAGAAGAATGACAATGTGTAAATATTTTGTCATGATTTTTAAGATATCCCTTTGACTTTTCAACCATGCTTTTCTTTGATTCGGAAATCATACCTAGATACTCCGTACATAGCTCCTCAAGCCTTGGTTTCATAGTGGACAGCTCTGGTAAAACAGAAAACTCTTGCTTGAAAGAATACTTGATAAATTTGACTCCGTTTTTTGCCAATGGTTCATTAGGTCTGGCTTCTGCCAACTTGTTCCCTACTTCAAAGAACTCATCATATACCTTTTGCTTGTCTGCTTCCCTAGTTAACGAGAGGTATAATTTCATTCCTTCAAAGGTAGAAATGGCAACATTGGTTGCTCCTTGTATGTTCAACTTTTGTATATCCCCATATATTTTGTCTATCTCTGTGTATACTTCCATGCTACTTTAAGTCGAATTCTTCATTTAAATTAGGGACTATTGTATCTATCTGTGTATCCTTGTAAAACTTGTGTGCAAAGTCTTCTGCTACTTGTTCATCTCCATGTACTATGAATATCTGCTTTGGGGTATGCCCAAAACTTCCTAACCAATACATTAGGTCTCGTTGATCCCCATGGGCCGAGAATCCTCCTAAGGTATGTACATGTGCATTGTTTTCATACTCTCTTCCAAATATTTTTACAATCTTCTCACCATCTACAATTCGTCGTCCTAGCGTTCCTTGTACTTGATATCCAACGAATACAATATGGGTTTTAGCATTCTCAATATTGTTCTTTAGATGATGCATAATTCTTCCACCAGTACACATTCCACTACCTGCCATAATTACAATACCTCGTTTAGATATGAGTCGTTTTGATTCCTCTGCATCTTCTGTAATATGGAGTCCTGCAAAGGCAAATGGATCATCCCCTTTATTTAGTAGTCTTTTTGCATCTTCATCGTAAAAGTCTGGGTATTGTTTGAATATTTCTGTAGCCTTTGAAGCCATTGGACTATCAAGATACATAGGTAATCCAGAGAGTAATCGTTGTTCAACAAAAAGGTTTATTTCATACAGAATTTCTTGTGATCTTTCAATTGCGAATACAGGTATAAGGACATTGCCTTCCTCTTTCTGTGCTCGTTGTAATATTGCAAGAAGTTCTAAAAGTGTTTCATTTCTGTCTCTGTGCATCCTATTTCCATATGTTGATTCACAAATCACATAGTCTGCTTCTCTGATTAAATCAGGATCTCTTACAATACGTGCTCCCGGCTGACCTAAATCTCCAGAGAATACCAATTTCCGCGTTCTTTCAGCATCATTCTTGACCCAAAATTCAATACTTGAAGATCCTAAAATATGTCCCGCATCCCTTAATCTAAATTCAAAATTGTTATTAATGTTTACGGATGTACCATATGGATATACTTCAAAAAGCGGTGTCATAGCTTCTACGTCTTCTATGGTAAACAGTGGCTTTCTGTTCATGTAGAAAGATTCTTCCTCCATCTCATCCTTCGTCATGCCCTCATCTTTGGCTCTTGTTAGCCATCGTTTGTAGTCTTCCTCTTGTATATGGGCAGCATCTAAAAGGACAACCTTGGCAAGATCTCTAGTGGGTTGTGTACATACTATTCTTCCATGGAAACCTTGTTTAAATAGGACGGGTAGCCTTCCACAATGGTCAAAGTGTGCATGGGTGAGAAAAACAAAATCTAATTCTGCAGGGTTAAAAGGAAAGGCTTCGTAGTTCATAGCCTCATTCTCATGAGATCCTTGATATGCTCCACAGTCTACTAAGAATTTTAGTTCTCCAGTATCGATATAGTAGCAGGAACCAGTAACAGTTTTAGCAGCTCCACAGAATTTTAACTTCATCTAGGCAGTTTTAGTTAATTAAGCTATGTACATATTA
>JAHISI010000034.1 GCA_018818345.1 Patescibacteria group bacterium
CCATGTAAATATACTTTTCATTACCATTCCCCATAGAAACCATAATATATGGGAACAAATTAGCACCCCCTTGACCACCTATACCCATACTGTATCATCTATATAGGGATATTTAACATACAATAGCGACTGGGTATATTTAAGGAATATACAACGAGGTAGGAGCTATCGATATATCAGCGGGTACTCCTAGGTTACACTTTTAACCTTAAGATTGATTACAAGTAAACAAAAAATCAATCATAGTTCCCCATACAAGTTAGTACTAAATTTAGCACCACAAAACTATGTGTGGAGTATTCGGCTACACTGGAAAATCAGTTGCAAATGATATGGTATTTCAAGGATTAAAAAGATTAGAGTACAGAGGCTATGACTCATGGGGCATAGCTGTTAACAATGATGGAAAAATACAGATGTTTAAAGACATTGGAGAGATACATGAAAGAGATGGCTTAAAAGAACTTCCTCAAACCACCACAGCCATAGGACATACACGATGGGCTACACATGGTGGTGTTACTGTTACTAATGCACATCCCCATATGTCTACAGATGATGGATTTACACTAGTACAAAATGGAATAGTTGAGAATTTCTCAAAACTTAAAACAAAACTAGAAAAACTAGGCTATGTATTTACTACTCAAACAGATACAGAAGTAATCGTTAAGCTCATTGAAGAGCAGTTGAAAACCGTTCTAGACTTTGAAATGGCAGTTAAAAAGGCATTCAAACTACTTGAGGGAAGAAATACCATAGCTATACTTCGAACTAATGGTGATATTCTTGCTGTTAGAAATGGTTCTCCGTTAGTAATTGGGAAAGGAAAAGATGGAATATTCCTCGCTTCTGATTCCCTTTCTTTTGCACCATATACCAATGATGTTGTACTTCTTGATGACTATGATTTTGTTAGGATATCGGATGGTAAGTTACATATTGAAAATGTGTTAACAGGAAAAGAGAAAAAAATAGTAGTTCAGAAGTTAAAAAATACATATACCAATATTGAAAAGGGTAAATACGAGCATTTCATGATTAAGGAGATTGTAGAACAGGAGAAAACAATATTCAATGCGACTGAATATACTCAAACGGAGTTTAAACCTCTCGTACAAGCCATCAAGGAAGCTCACAGAGTATATGTATTGGGTGCTGGAACAGCCGGTTTTGCGGCAGGGCAGATAGCATATTTTTTAAGAAATATAGCTAGGATAGATGCCCAAGAAGTAAGAAGCTATGAATTCAATACATACCAGAATGTCCTTAAAAAAGAAGATCTCATTATCGCTGTATCTCAAAGTGGAGAAACTGCAGATACCATTGAGGTATTAGAAATGGCTAGGAAAAAAGGATGTCAGATTGCAAGTATCGTAAACATGTTGGGGACTACAATCTCTCGTATGTCTGATTTCAAATACTATACCAATGCTGGCCCAGAGATATGTGTAGCCTCTACTAAGGTATTCACTGCTCAATGTGCATGGGGATATATTCTTGCTAAAGATATAGTTGGAGAGCTTAAGAAAGCAAAAATGAATATTGAAGAGCTTTCTGTTTTGCTATCCAAATATTTCAATGAAAAGACATACAGTTCAATTGAGAAGATAGCAAGAGTGCTAAAGAACAAAGAGCATATGTTTGTATTGGGTAAAGGAGAGAATGCATATACAGCATTAGAGGGAGCTCTAAAGATTAAGGAAATCTCCTACAAACACATTGAAGGATTTGCAGCAGGGGAATTAAAGCATGGAGTCATCGCTTTGGTAGACAAAGGTACTCCAGTATTTGGAATCATATCCAGTGACGAAAACTGTAAAGATCTAGTATCTGGGATGGAACAAGTCAAAGCTAGAGGAGCTATGACGATCGGGATAGGGGATGTAAAGTTTAGTAAGTTAGAAGTATTCGATTACTTCCTGACTGTTCCTCAGGTGAATGAGATTAGTAATATATCCAATGTTATACCTTTCCAACTCATCTCATATTTCTTGTCTAAGGAGTTGGGGAATAATATAGATAAGCCTAGGAACTTGGCCAAGTCTGTAACTGTTAAGTAATTTAATATACAATTATAAATAAATTCATTGGAATATATTCCATGGAAGAACAGATAACTCAAACGGTTGAGCAGGATAATGAAGAATTAAATGCACAACCACAAGAGCAACCTAAAAAGAAGGGGCATGGTTGTCTCATTGCATTCCTCATATTCATTTTCTTAATACTTGGACTTCTTGGAGCTGCATATTGGGGATACAAGACCATAACCAATGGGCTAGTTAAACAAATTGATCTTAAGGTTGCATATACTCATCAGGATTTCGTTGATGGTATGAAGCAGTCAGGATTAACAGTGGATGATCCACTACAGTTGTGCTTGGATTGTACATATCCTACATTTAGTAAACCAAAAGAGCTTGAGGTAACTGTAACCAATGCACAAGCCAGTGCTTGGGTTGACTATGTTAACCAAAATCTCTCATACGGGAAATTAGAGAATACTCAAATAAAGTTCACTAACAACAAGGCAGAGATTTCTACGCTATTCACATTCCAAGGTAAGACATTCCCTGTATATGCGTTTGGGAATATATCTAAGGCTACATCTACAAGTATTAATGCAGATCTTCAGGATGTAAAAGTTGGAGGGTTGAGTTTGCCTTCAAATATTACGGGTATGGTTCAGACTGTGTTAGTTAATCTCGCTAATGAGAAGCTTGGGGCTATGGGAGATACACTAGATATCGAAGAGATTGGATTAACTAATAGCGGATTACATTTTAAGGGATTATTCCCAACGAAAGGAGAATAACTATGAAGAATACTACTGCCATTTTTGTGTTTTTAGGTCTCATATTTGTTGGTGTCATTATATTTGCTTTCATATATCTTCCTAAGATGGTTGAAGCAAATGGTATTGGTTACAAGAATATTAAATTGGAGTTACCTGTGGATATGACGAACATGAGGTACTATGACAAGGGTGTGACTTCTTTTTGTGTTAATAATGACAATGGGATAGGGATTGAGGTTAAGGAGAATGCTCCTGTCTTAGCTCCTGTTTCTGGAGTTATAACCGATATATATGAGGGTCCTAATCGTGTAGTTATACAGCCTGAGAATAATGTTTTAGTATCTGTTAGTCCTTTGGTTAGGCTTAATGTCATTGTGGGTGATTTTGTTAATGCTGGTGATGTTTTGGGGTATTCGGAAGGAACTGATATACATTTCATATTGGATAATCAGAAGAATGGTAGGTATGAGTGTCCTTTTTTGTATTTGGATGATAGTGGAAAGAATACTCTTTTAGATGGTTTAAAACTGACTACAGAGAGTACAGGGAGGATATGTGAATGTGATGTGATGAAGTATTAGTGATTTACCAACCTGTACATATACCCAAAAGGGATACTACTCTAAGAGTAGGCATGTACAGGTTAGTCGATAGGTGAGCTTATCCATGCTTTAATGTGGAGGCGGCCACTTAGCTTATGAATAACTGAGGTATTCTCACCTATCTTTTTTGTTTTTCATATCAGTAAACACTGATATTTCTCGGCTCAGTACCAAGAAGGATGATTGCTGTAGAGATATATACTCCAAATTCCATTTACATGGGTGTATCAGAATATATATGACTCTACTGTATAGACAAGCTAATTTTGCCTGCGGGCGACAGTCAAACATACTTGTCTGGAAATATCTTTTAAATGAACTTCATAATCGAACAGGTGGAGATTATACATTACTATGGGAGGTATTTCAATGATATGTTGAACTCAAGAACTGGGGGATATATAACCTAAAAGGCATATATTATAGATTTTAATCTATAACTCTCCCAGTTCCTGTTATTTTCCATAGATCCCATTCTAATGCTGGCGTGTTTACCCACCAAGAACAGGATCAAATGTTTCGAATGATATAGTGTTGGAGAAGTAAAAGGAGGAATGCTATTGTATTTCAAGAGTTTGAAAGGAGGCAAGAACTCTAATTTACAAGAGCAATCTGAGGAAAATCTTCTCCAAGCCGGACTCATTTGCACCGTCACTATTCATTCTGGTAAGATCTATTTAACTCTTTATTATATGCTACAGGTTAGTAAGAATACAATATAGAGAAAAGGAATGAGATAGGGTATAATACTTTTCGATATGGTGGGTATAGCTCAATTGGTTAGAGCATTGGTTTGTGGAACCAAGGGTTACGGGTTCAAGTCCCGTTATCCACCCCATAGGATTTTTTAACTCTCCTCGTTCAATTTGCTATCAATTGATATCGCCGCAGTAAGTATAAACAAAGGATACAAAATCTGAGCATATCTATTAGCAACTTCAAAAAAGATACTTGAGAAGAAGAACCCCAACATAATTAGAGAAATAAGAATGATAATAGGATTAAACCTTTTTTTTCTAGAAAAAGCTGTTTTGGCCTGAATATACAGGAAATACGCCGATGCTGTAAATAAAGTCATGGTAAATATAAGGAAATAGAGATCAAATAACTTTGAAACTTTTGAATTGGGATATCCAACAAGAGAAGTATTAATATTTGTTAAGTTACTCTGTCTACTTGAAAAGTAGGATAGTTTTTTCCCAAATAGATCTACTGTTTTCATCACACCATAACTTTTATATCTATCAATTCCAGCTTTGCTCATGATTTTATGTACTGCTGGAAAGTCATTGTTGTTTTCCGCCACTACAGACCATAATTTTTCCGCATCAGCCTTATCATATCCCCCATTAGATCCATAGTTAGCACCAACATATGTAGACCAACCACTTGCATTGGACGAAA
>JAHISI010000035.1 GCA_018818345.1 Patescibacteria group bacterium
TTGCTGTCATAAAACAGCTAATGTGCAGAACTGGGATTAATTTCTTTTCACCAGTTGATTCAATCATCTTGTTTAAAAGATTTAACATCTTTGTTGACCTCGTTTTCAAGAGACATTAATACTACAGTAATAAGATTAGTATATTCCAACTGTAGTGAGGCGTCAATTCAAAAATCAGTCCTACAAAGGATTATTTACGTGGTGGAACATAGTAGAGGAAGTTGGAACATATATTAGGGAGCATGGGTTAGATATTAGTATTAAAAAAGCCGATACATTGGTATCAGCTTAAAACTGCTCAAGCAAGGTCAGTAATACTACTGACCTAAAGCATCTATCCTTTGTGCTAAGGAAATGAAAGAAAGTAAATACTTTTTAGGAGGGATGTTTTTAGATTTTAATCGCAATTGTTTAAGACACCAGGCAGGAACATCAGCAGGATCAACCATTGAAACAAGTTGTCTATATCTTCTTTCAACAATTGAATGAAAAGGAGAACTCATTTGTCCATAAACCCTATTCATTAGCTTACGAAGGTCAGTGTAATCCATAGCATAAACTACTTCCTTGAATCGTTCCTCAATTGCTTTGGACAAGTTCTGCCTTCGATTACAGTGGTCAACCCATCTATTTATCAACCAATAGCAATCGTTGACAGTAAAAAGCACTTCTTCAATCTTATGCAGACAAACTGTTTCTTTGATTGAGTCTTCTTCGGTTTGATAAAGCTCGTAGCGAAGTTTTTCGTAATCAGTGATTTGGGCAATACTTATTAACGACAGTGGTCTTTCACTTAAAAATCCTGCTCCGAGAAAATTATCGACTATTTTCTTCATACTCTCCACCACCCTCTGTTTTTTAAGGTAACAAGGCAATTTGAAACTTCAGTATACCAAAAAACCCACTCCTGTAAATAGTTTTGTTGTGTTGGTGGTGCATCTTAGAAGAAGTAGGAACTTGGCTACAGGAAAATAGGTTGGATTTTGACATTAAAAAACCCGCCTTGGCTTAACCTTGGCGGGTATGCAATTTACGATTAAATCGAGCTCTAATTGATCTGCGCTGTGATGACTTGATTTACCATCGAAACTTCCCCTTGATTATGTCGGTAATCATGCCCAATTCCTTTCATCAAAATGAATTTCTTTGGTTCATTAGCCTGATTAAAAATTTCTTTCACATCCGCAGGGGAAACAACATCATCTAACTCGCCAGCAATTAGAACTATGGGGGCATACACATTTTTAACTGCTTCAACGACATTGAATTTGTTTCTGTCGATTACATGCGAGTAGGGGACTCGGAATTCTTTTTGCTGGGTTGTGCCTGGTATATCTCGTTGGGAAAGACTGAATCCATTTTCTCTCCATTCTTTTTCTCTTCTCTCTGTCATGGAGAGTTCTGAAGATGGCATAATTCCCAATACCAGAGAAATCCTTGGATCTTGGGCTGCATAGAGGATTGAAACCATTCCCCCTCGGCTATGTCCTCCAAGAAGAACGTGAGTATATTCATGCTGGCTAAGCATGTATTCCAGGACACTCTTTACATCATCCAGATATTGAGAAGTTAGATAATCAGAAATATCTCCCTCACTTTCCCATATCCCAGTTGGATCAAATCTAACTACTGTGTAGCCGTCCTTAGCCAATGATTTAGATAACTCAATCAGGTGGGAATAATCCTTTGTATCTAAATATCCAGGACAAAGAATTGCCAGTTGTTCTGTTTGTGTTTCAGGGCAATGAATAACTGCTGCAAGGTTTTTACCTGCTGAATTCCTAATCTTGACTTCCATTTTAGAACCCTCCTTATCTAATTTTCAAAGTGATTTTGAGGTTTAAGTATATCACAAAATTAGCTCTGGTAAAGAGTTTTGTGCTGGTGGAGCTGAGGGGAATTGCACTTCCGTCCAATAAGCAAGAAATAGTAAATTATTGTGTTGCCGGTATTTAATTAAACAGTTGTTTGTATGTTGAGGTTTGTTCAGACCAAGGCATTGTTGCGAGATCGTCTCTAATGCTAATCATCTTTTTCATTATCTCTTTTAACATGTTCGGCATGCCATTAGATGTGCTCATGTGGATTTCTTTTTGTATGCCATTGATCTCTAATATCATAGTTGGCACACCTGCTGATTGTAGAATGGGTTCATCAGCATAACATTCTTTCATAGTAGAATATTTGCATATATATCCAGACGGTAATTTAGATATATTAATTTTGTCCAGCAATATCTTAAATTCCAAA
>JAHISI010000036.1 GCA_018818345.1 Patescibacteria group bacterium
ATTAGAGAAATGGATATTAAAGAAAGAATTGGAATATGTAGAATATCTCTTTGCTTCTGAATTACAGGATGATGATGAGATAGATAATGTGGAAGAAAGAAAGCTGTACATTCAGATTAAAAATCTTTTAACAGATGAAATATTTGATGTAGTAGTTAAACAGTTAGGGTTCAAAGATCAGGTTGAGATGTTTAGACATTTAGAATCATTAAACAAAGTCGAGAAGCTAACAATGATTAAAAGGGCAGTTGTAGTTTCAATGATATTACATGTCTACTCAATTGGCGCAGAGCCAATGAAAGCACTTGCTAGAATGCTCATACTTGAAGCATATGACAAGTTCTGGATGGAACATTTAGATACAATGGCTGATTTGAGAGAAGGTATTTCATTGAGGAATCTTGCTCAAAGAGATCCATTAGTTGAATACAAAAACGAAGGATTCCAAATGTTTGATGATATGCTCAAGAAGATTGATGAATCAGTAGCCACAAGATTCTTTAGAGTAAGGCTTGTACAGAAACAAGAGCAAATACCAGTACAAACTAATGACCAAGAAGACAAAAGACCAGGGAAAACAACAGGACAAAAAACTATAACAAAGAACAAAAAAGTTGGACGTAACGACCCTTGTCCTTGTGGTAGTGGCAAAAAATACAAGAAGTGCTGCTTCCCAAAGTATGAGTAGAATATATCCTCTATGGGTTTATTGACACTTTCCTCACAAAACATATACTATTGGAATATAACAAGTAGTATTCATAACTCTAATGCCAGACAAAAAGAAAATAACTAAGGATCAGTTGGTAACTACACATAAGAGTGTACATGTTGTATTTTTCTCTTGTGCCCACTGTGGAGATGAGATTGAAGATATCAAGATGTGTCCAAGTTGTAGTCAGCCAATGAAGGTTATTAATGTTGTTGAGAAGTTTGGAGAAGAAGCGGAGAAATTTTTAGAGCAGATAAAGAAAAACATGCCTGCTAAATCTGTAAGCGATGATGGAGATGATGAATATGTCAGTATAGACGAAGAGCAACCAAACATCATATTGATGGGAGGAAAAACGACTGTCGTTGATGATGGTGGTATAGATCCAACTGCTACCGATGATGACGATGATGGATTGGATATCATATTCCCAAGTGATGATGATGGAGAGGAAGCACCTCCAAAAGTTGAAGCTTTGGATGACAGCGAACTTTCAAAAGCACTTGAGCAATTAGATGAAGAAGATAATACTAGTAGCGAAGAATTTGATGCATTTGGTGGAGGAGAGGTTCCTGAGTTATAATCTTTCATGACTGATCTTGAAAACTTGTTTCCTAAAGTAGCTATTGTCGCCGACCAGATGAATGGTTTTGGAGGAGCTGATCGAGAATTAATCTCTATGCTCAAGCTATTTCCTAATGCCGAACTATTCACAATTACCTTCAACAAAAAGATATATCCTCAAATTACTAATGTAGTACATACAAGCTTTTTGCAAAAATGGCTTGAACGACTACCCAAATCTTTAGCACGACATTTGAAAGTATTTACCCCATGGGCATATGAGAGTTTTAACTTTGATGGATTTGATCTTGTCATAAGTATATCTGCCGGTCCTGCCAAAGGAATAATTACAGGTATAGATCAACCACATATCGCCATGACCATGACACCTCCACGAAGTCTTTGGGACAAGGAGAGTAATTTCAGGGCATTGAAACTTAGTAAAATGTATTCCGCAATATCCGAAACCATCAATGTCTTCATGCGCATCTGGGATATTAACATCGCAAAACGAGTAGACTATTGGACTGCCAACTCAAAATATATCCAAAAGAAAATCAAACGAACATATGGAGTAGATGCTACAGTAATATATCCTGGTATTGAAGAGCGATACTTTGAAACAAAAAAACATTCTCAACTGAATGAAGTTAAGGAAAAATATTCTTTGCCAGAAGATTTTGTACTCATTGTATCAAGACTGTATGATTACAAAAGAATCGATTGGGCTATTAGGGCATGTATAGAAACAAACAAAAAATTAGTAATAGTTGGAGAAGGTCCTGACAGAAAGTATCTTGAAAAAGTAGCAAACAAGAATCCAAATATTACATTCCTAGGCTATGTTAGTGATGATGAAGCAATATCACTTTTTAGATTAGCATCACTACTTCTTTTCTGTGGTTTAGAAGATTTCGGGATAGTACCTGTGGAAGCAATGGCTGCGGGCACACCAGTATTTGCATTACGAGAAGGTGGCCTTTTGGAAACAGTTAAGGAACATATTACTGGTGAATTTTTCAAAACTGAAGAAGAATTATGTAATTTACTTAAGGATTTTGACAAAAGAAGATATAATGGGGAAACAATCGTAAAACAAGCTCGTAATTTTACAGAAGCCAAGTTCCTAAATAACTTAGAAAAGTACATAACACAAATATATGAAAAGGAAACTAAGAAATAGAGGAGCAAATATAAAGGTAGCGGTAGTCACAGATCCATTGTATAAACGTGGAGGAGCTGAAGATCATATAAAAGGTATATTGCAAGCATTTCCTAAAGCTCAAATTTTTACTGCATATCATGATCCTAAGTTTACAGCTGAGTATTACCCACATGTAAAGGTACATCATTCACTAATGCAATATCTTCCAAAACTGTTTGAATTAAAATACCCATATATGATGTTTCTACCAGGAGCATATAGATCTTTTAAGTTCAATAACTTTGATGTTGTAATATCAATTTCAATCGCTTTTGCAAAGTTTGTTAAAACGAAGAATATTCCCCATGTAAATATCTGTATGTCTCCTCCCAAATTTCTGTGGCAAAAAGAAGGTAGGACGCTAAAGAGTAAAGAGAAACTTACAGGATTAAATAGATCTCTTTATGATGTCTATGATTCGATTGTAGGACCATCTTTGGAAAAGAAATGGAAAAAATGGGATAAGGCGGCTGCTCAAAGTTGTACCAAGATGATAGCCATATCAAATGTTGTAAAAGACAGAATCAAGCAATACTATGATGTAGATGCGGATGTCATGCATCCACCTGTGGATACTAAACCACTTCGAGCCTCAAAGGCAATCAACAGAAAAGAAAATTGGTTTTTGTATGCTGGAAGAGTAGAAACGTACAAGGGTGTTAAACTTGCAATCCAAGCGTGTATTAAAGCAGGAGTTCCTCTCAAGATTGTTGGAAAAGGAGATGATTTGGA
>JAHISI010000037.1 GCA_018818345.1 Patescibacteria group bacterium
CCTCGATCTAGAAGACGATCTCCAACTGTTGTAAGCAAAACATATCTTGGTTTTACTTCATACTTAAACCTAAGTGTGATTGTTTTAAGCGGTAATACGGATACCTCTTCAGCCCCAAGTAACACAGCTATCTCCTCTCGATGCACCGTAAGAATATCGCTTTTTTCTTGCGCCGAAAAACTAGGCCCATGACTAATCAGCGCTATCGGCATATGAACAATTTCAGATAAACCACAGGCAAAACCAACCACTTCAGATGGAATGTGTGCTGTTGGCGCAAGTCCATCTAGGCGCTCCATCAATCCATAAACTTGATCACGCTGTGGAAGCGAACATTCACCATACAGCTCCCCCTTCAGCATAAAATTGTGAGCCCTAGCGCCTTCGACAATTCCTATTGTTGACATTTGAAGAATGATTTTATCATTTGTATAGGCCCAAAATCAATTTTTGAAGAAATTTTCTTAGACAAGAATTAAAACGTCATGGGGTAACAGATTAGAATTGTCATCTTAGCAAACTAATTTACACCCGTTATCATGCATACTTGCCTATGCTGATATGTCTGGAATCCCACTTACGCCGGAAGAGTTGCAGAAGTTTAATATCATCAGGGCAGTTATTGACCGAAAGTTCACCAATGGTGAGGCAGCCAGGAAGCTTGAAATATCTGTACGTCATCTGCAGCGGCTCAAATCTGATGTACAAAGAAACGGAACATCTGCAGTTATTCATAAACTAAAGGGAAAGGTAGGTAATCATCAAATTGAGCCTAACATTAAAAGACAAGTTCTAAATGATATTAAGTCTAAATATGCGGATTTTAAGCCTGGGCTGGCAACTGAGAAATTACATGAGGAGTATCAGCTTACAATTACATCTCAGACTATTAGGGTATGGATGATTGAAGAAGGGCTGTGGAAGATGAGAAAACGGCGTAGTGTTGAATATCATGCCTGGAGGGAGAGGAAGGAGTATTTTGGAGAACTTGAGCAGTTTGATGGCTCGTACCACTTCTGGTTTGAGGGAAGATTGCTGGATGAAGCGGGAAATCCACAGGAAGTCTGTTTACTTGCCTCCATCGATGACGCTACATCTAAAATTACTCATGCTAAATTTGAGCTAAATGAAGGAGTGGTAGCTGTATTTAACTTTTGGATGGAGTATGTAAAAGCTCCAGGTAAACCATTTGGTATTTATCTTGATAAATACTCAACTTACAAGATCAATCATAAAAATGCGGTAGATAATGCAGAACTTTTAACTCAGTTTCAAAAGGCTATGAGGATATTAAATATTGAGGTAATACCTGCTAACTCTCCCCAGGCTAAAGGCAGGGTGGAGCGGCTATTTCAGACACTTCAGGATAGGCTGGTTAAAGAGTTAAGACTCAATAATATCAGCTCCATAAAAGACGGCAACAGACTCTTAAAAGAAATATTCATCCCCAAGTTTAATGCTAAGTTTTCTGTGGTGGCAACTAAGGATGGAGATATCCACCGGCCACTTACCAAACAGGAAAGACATGATTTAACAAGTATTTTCTCCATTAAATCAATCCGGCGGATAAATCATGACTTTACCATCCAGTTTAAAAGTAACTTCTACCAGCTTGAAGAAATCCAGCCTGTCACCATCAGGCCGAAGGAGAAAGTATTAGTTGAGGAGTGGTTGAATGGCACTATCCACTTTAAGTTTAAAGAATGTTATCTAAAATATTTTATTCTGCCGGAAAGACCTAAAAAGATTTCCAGTCAACCGGTAATATTAACAAACCATCCTCTAAACTGGAAACCGCCACCGGACCACCCCTGGAGACAATTCAAATATTCAACTAAAAGGGGGTGACATTTCTAATCTTGTCTGACATCTACCGAATTAGTACCTCGGCGCTACCCACACTACCTACGCTTAATTTTTCACCAATCAACTTATCAGGCTGCTGGCCACTTTCTGGTATTAAATTGCACCCAACACAACCGACATAACAAGCCTGGCAAGGAGCAGGGGTAATACAATCTAAATTATTCCCTGGCATTGCATTCAATCCATCTTTGTTAAAAACGGATTCAAACCTCGGTACTATACTCCCACTTACTACAGCACTTACAGGTATTATTGCCGTTTCAGATTCACGAGACATATTTTTCACCCCCTTTCAATTCAATTTTACTGTATGGCTAAAAACTCCTTCACAACTCTACCAATACTTTTTCTATAAACCCCCTCAAATTTTTGACAGAATTTTCTCTTGTTATATTTTTCATTAAACCCTGTCAAAAGCTGAAAAATCTTCTGTTTGCCAAAGCGCCTAATTAAAAAATCTACTAGCATGAAGGAGACTACATATGGCATACCTGGCTCTTTTGCGATAGTTTGTTCCCAATTTTTCTTGCTATCCAGAAAAAACATAATGTTAGGATTATATAAGTTTAGTTTACTATCTTTCTGCAATTTAATCTTCTGTTTGGCAACAACACAGGCAAGTCCTTCATTAAACCACATAGGTTCACAAGATTTGTTGATTCGGCGGGTAAATACATGGGCAATCTCATGACAGAGGGTCTTATTGAATTCATTTCTGCTATGAGAACTCTCTTGTTTCCAAACTGATGGACTTAATATGAAAATTTCATTTGAAGAATTTGCATAGCCAACAAACCAATCCGGTGTTTGATGACCAAATAGATTATCCAGTTCTTTTCTGCTATAAACAAGGATAAGTTTTATCTTAGGAATCTTTGCGTTGAAAAATTTTGATGCTTGAAGATAGCCTTTTTTGAAATCACTAACGACATCCGCTAAATTAATATCATCTTTAGCATAATAAATCAAACCTTCCTCCTCTGAACTGAATTTCACTATCTTTAAGGTTTTATCTCTCATGATTCCTGGAACACCCCCTTGGTACTAAGCGCATAAAAGAAATCTTGGGAATCTCGCGAAAAACTAAAAAGATTTTCAGTATCTTGGAGAGAAAACGGTTGCTTCGATTCTTGCAATCTATGAATAATTTGATAACCAGCCTGGTCAAGAAAAATTGGTAGTCCTCCTTGAGGTGCCACAATTCCCCCAAACTCTTCGCTTCTCAGCCTTAGATTAGGAGTAAGTCGAAGTTTTATCTCCCAAAAATCAGTTGGGGTAGAATGAACTTCAGTTGGCAGTTGATAAATCACATCTGAAGGGTTGGTAGCCAGAGGATCCATCCCTTTTCGATCACCGGCAAATTTTGCTTCCATCCGGCATCCACCCCCGCAAAGAGAGAAATATTGACATTCATTAACGCAAATATTTGGTAAACGACTACCGTCACGCCAATCTTTCATTTTGTCCCAGATTTGGAATAGCGGTTCGGAAAATAGGTTGCCGTAACTTTCATCCGCAAAAGAGCACGGCCTTACTTCACCATCAGCACCTATTGTACAAGTAGTAACTCCAGCTGCACAGCTCCGCTGAGCAAACTTCTTAAAACGATTAACATCCCCCAATCCACAAAGCGGGTAGGACATTGCAACATCAACAGCCATTCCTACAATATTCTCTAATCTAAGTAATTCTTCGAGCATCTGCTTAAATGCTTCTCTATTAATGCCAATCTCTAAAAAATTGGTTCCACCTAAACATGGAGTGGCTTTGGTCGCTGAAAAAGATTTTATTCCTAATTCTTTCACGAAAACACCTGTCTCAAAAACTTGATCTTGATTCATTCGCGTTACTACCATATTCGCTGTCACATTTAATCCAGCCTCTTGGCAGACTTTTATACCACGCACTGTACGTTTAAAAGATCCCTTTCTTTGGGGTTATAGCATCATGAGTTCGCTCATCAAAAGAATGCAACGACGTAAGTATGGAGCCTAAACCTACCTCTCCAAGACGATCTGCAGTAGCGGAATTCATTGTTGTTAAGTTGCTATTTAGAGAACAATCTAATCCTCCTTCTCGCGCTAGCCTAATTCCTTCAATCACAGTCGATCTATAGAGGAATGGTTCTCCTCCGGTAAAGGTAACCCTAAAAACTTGATCCTGAATTAACTCTGCTATAATATGTGAAAGCTGATCTTTCTGTAGGGTTTTCTGAGGGAAATTAGCAACCTCTTTTTTGAATTGTCCTCCTCGCCAAAAGTTATAACAATGCACACATGCTTCATTGCATAGAGTAGTGACCTCTACTTGAACATCAAGTGGAACAGAAAGAGTCTTGTAAATATCTGAAGATCGAGCTTGACCCTCTTCTATTGCCACATGTTGACTTATAACACAAACATTTTTAGTTTGTCAAATTCACTTACCCTTTAATTCTTTTTCCACCCTTTCGGCCAGAAAAATCTTCATCAAGGATTGATAAGGCACATCCCGAAAATTGGCTATCTGCTTAATTCTGGCAAGTAAGTATTGCGGAAGTCTTAAAGAAATAGTCTCTGTAGATGGCCTGAGCTTAGACAAGTTAAATTGAATTGGTTTACTTGTATCAAAGTACTCTGTGGTATCGGCGGTTGCCCAAAACTCTCTCTCTTCATCCTCCGTTTTAAATTTGGGAATTGATTTAAATGCTTTCTTCATATATTATCCTCTCTTTTTTGTTTTGATCTCTTGCCGAAATTATTCTAATCTTTTGTTTTCTTACTGTAAACACTATTGTCAATTTTCTATTTAAATTCGTCGCCCCGTAAGCTACAAATCTTTGCTCTTTATACGAATGTCTTATGTCCCCAAATATCTTTAAGAATTCATCATTAAAAATCTCTTCTGTTTCTCTATTTGAAACATTATGCTTGTGAAGATTTTTATCTGTATTACCTTTATCCCAATCAAACACAATGGGTTTAGGTATCTTCACTGTTTAAGTATATGTCCAACATATACAAATGTCAAGAGGAATTTATGCTGCTTTTCG
>JAHISI010000038.1 GCA_018818345.1 Patescibacteria group bacterium
ATATTCTCGCAGCTGTAGCTTTGTGAATATCTAATCCGTCAGTAAAATCCTTTATTAGCAAGTCATCTCTAGACATATCCGCCATGATTCTTAATTCCATCTGCGCATAGTCCATTCCTACAAATTTGAATCCCTCATTAGGAACAAAGGCTTTTCTTAACTTCTCAGACCAAGTACCCGAGGCTGGTAGATTTTGCATATTTGGATTAGCGGACGAGAATCTTCCAGATGTTGTACCTGTTTGTTTAAAGTCTGTATGGATTGAGGTGTTTGGATCATTTTGAGCCATTTCAAGTAATGGAGAAGTATATGTGCCATATACCTTGGACACTTCTCTGTATTCCAAAAGCTTCTCTACGCATGGATGTGCGCCTACTAAACCTTCCAGGACATCTTCCCTTGTGGATTGTTTCCCTACAACTGGTAACTGCAATTCATTGAAGAGTACGTCTGCTAGTTGTTTTGGAGAGTTAATATTGAATTCATGCCCCACAGAATCATATATTTCCTGTGCTAACCTATCCATTGTACCCTTTACCTCTGTATCCAATGCTTTAAGATATTCCGCATCTATCTTGATCCCCCTTCTCTCCATCTTCCCAAGTATCTCTGCGACGGGCATTTCTACTTTCTTAAGTACGTTCACTAAATAGTCTTCTTCAACCTTTAAGTATTCTTTTATGCTCTTCAAGGTATATTCGTAAAGTTCAGTATCATTCGCTTTCTTGGTTTCTTTCTCCCTTATCTCTACAATTGCATCCAATATATCTGTCATTTTAAGAGGTGAGAGCTTTTCTTCAAAAATTTTACCCGCATAGTCAAAGGCAAGGTCTTTAAAAGATACTGTTTTCTTCCCAGAACTAATTGTATGTGCAAAAAGCATTACGTCAAAAGATTTCTCGTAATTAAGTACGATATGTTTCTGCGCTGTTAACTCTTCCCAATTGTAGAATGTGGTTATACAATCCTGAGGTATCTGGGTATCAATTTCTTTGAAAAGACTATCCTGAGATCCACCACCTACAAAATTAAATCGGACAACGTAGAATGGTTCCTGGTTGTAGGATTCTTCTTTGGATACATAGCCAATTATCATTTCCTTTGATCTTCCTGTTAGTTCTTTAAATGTATCGAGATTTTGCCAATCAATATCAGCATTGGAATTGGTTCCGAATATGCTTAATTGAGGTGAATCTGAAGATTCTTCTTTTCCAAAAAGGTCCTCTATCTTAACCATCAACGATCTAAAGCTAAACTTCTTAAATATCTCTAGTACATTACTTCTATCAAAGTCCTTAGTTCGACATGCTTCTAGATGTATATCGACATGCATATCTTGCTCTATGGTTGCCAACATTCGGCTCAACTCTGCTTGTTCTATACCTTCTCCAAAGAGTACTTGTAATCGAGGTTTAAGCTTCGAGATGTTCTTGTAAATTTCATTCATCTCTCCATATTCTTTTAACAAATCTGTTGCTGTCTTACTTCCAATTCCCTTTATACCTGGTATATTATCTGATGCATCCCCTACTATGGCTTTGTAATCTATGATTTGGTTTGGATATACTCCCATATATTTGAATACCTCATCGGTGTCATACAGTACTAAATTCTTGAAATTTCCTGATGGTAAGCATACTCTAATATCATTCTTCACTAATTGAAGAAGGTCTCTATCCCCACTTAATATGTAGAAATCCAAATTCTCATCCTTCCATTTCCCGCTATCTACCATCTTAGATATGGTTCCAAGAATATCATCTGCTTCAAATCCTTCCTGCTTTATGATTGGTATATTGAATGCCTTAAGTACTTCCTCTACCAATGGAAATTGATCTAAGAGTGATTGGTCTGTAGGCTTTCTAGTCCCTTTGTATTCTGCAAATTCAGCATGTCTAAATGTAGGAGCTTTAGTATCAAATGCACAAAGTACATATTCCGGATGGAACTGTTTTAATGCTTCTAGAAGCATTACTGTAAAACCATATACCGCGTTTACTTGGACACCATCTTCGGTTTGTAAGGTTGAGGGATATGCGTGAAATGCTCTATGCACAATGGCATTAGCATCAATTGCTAAAAAGACATCTTTAGACGTTCTTTGTATATTCATATATCAAAATTTTACTACTTAACAAAAAGTGCTTCAAATTCCTCTCCTGTTACTACTTCTTTTTCTACCAATATGGCTACTAACTTTTCGACATATTCTTTTTTGTCTTTAAGAAGCTTCTTTGCATATGTATATGCTTCGTCCGTCAACCTCTTGATCTCTTCATCAATTATCTGTGCTGTCTTTTCACTGTAATCCTTACCACCACCGTATGAATATCCTAGGTTCTTGGTCTCTTCTCTGTCCCCATATTTAATCAATCCTAACTTTTCACTCATACCTAATTCCATAACCATACTCTTTGCCGTTTCTGTTACCTGTTCAATATCGCCAGAAGCTCCCGAAGAGATGTCTCCTAAGAATAGTTCTTCTGCAGCTCTTCCTCCGACACCAGTTCTCAACCATGCTAGCATCTGCTTTTTGTACAAGAATGTCCTGTCCTTTTCTGGCAAGTAAACTGTTACGCCACCTGTCATTCCTCTTGAGATTATGGATACCTGCTCTACTGGATCAGATCCTTCTGTGAACTTAGAAACTATTGCGTGTCCCGCTTCATGGTATGCAGTCTTTTTGATTTCTTCTCCATCCTTCTCTCCTTTCTTCTTTCTACCAAGCTTTACCTTAAGGTAAGATTCCATGAGGTCCTCATGACTAATTTTCTTTCTGTCTTCTTTTGCTGCCATGATTGCGGCTTCATTTAAAAGATTTTCTAAATCGGCACCTGAATATCCTACTGTTTTTTTAGCTAACACCTCTAAATCTTCAATCTTCTCAAGCTTTTTGTTCTTAGCATGTACATCAAGAATGGCTTTTCTACCCTTCATATCTGGCATATGCACCACAATCATTCGGTCAAACCTTCCTGGTCTTAAGATTGCAGGATCCAATACATCTGGTCTGTTGGTAGCTGCAAGTACAATGACATTTTCTCTTCCTTCTAATCCATCCATCTCTACCAATATCTGATTCAATGTCTGCTCTCCTGCTCCGGAGTGTAATACTGTTCCTCTCTTTTTAGCTACAGCATCAATTTCATCTATGAAGATGATACATGGTGCTACGTTCTTAGCTTTTTTGAAAAGATCTCTTACTCTTGATGCTCCTGCTCCTACCAACATTTCTTCAAATTCTGATCCTGATGTGTGGAAGAATGGAACTCCTGCTTCACCTGCAACTGCTTTTGCGAGCAATGTTTTTCCAGTACCTGGTGCACCTGCGAGCAATACTCCTTTAGGAATTCTTGCGCCTGCCGCTAGATATTTTTTAGGATTTTTAAGGAAATCTACAATCTCCGTTAACTCTTCTTTCACCTCTTCGATACCTGCTACATCGTTAAATGTTGTACCTGTTTTCTTTCCAAAGAGCATCTTAGCTTTGCTCTCTCCAAAGTCCATTATCTTCCCTCCTGAGGCCTGCATATTCTTGATCATTATGAATACCAATATTCCACCTACTACTAGGAATACAATACTGATGATGTCACTGAAGGATACTCCTACTGCTGGTTGGTAGAAGTCATTTTTCAAATCCTTGATATTTATATCTGCATCTGAGAGTACTTGGTAAAAGTCTGTTCCGTTTGGTAGTAATGCATATTTCTTGATGATGAGGTTGTTGTCATCTCTCTCTTGGAGAGTTACGGTATCATCCTTAAGGGTAAGGTTCTCATATTTCTTGTCTGATATGTCTGTTACTATCTCACTTATTGATACTTCTGTTCCCTTAGATCCCATATTTCTAATGAAGAAGAATCCTGCGGCTAATGCTGCAGTTAGTATTAACGATACAATGATACTTGGGATATTTACTTTCTTCCCTGTTGGCATTTTTCTTATGTCTATTTTTACGTTCTTTTTTGGTTCTTTGTTATCCATTTTGATGTAAGTAATCTAAATTAGATTGGGAATGTTTTAGATATGTATGTATATCTGGTAGTTTGATTCCTAATATGTATGATTATATCAAAAGGGATGAGTATTCTAAAGAGAATTTTCATATATGGTGGAAGGTGGAATCGAACCACCGACCTTAGGTTTATGAATCCTATGCTCTAACCTTCTGAGCTATTCCACCAAGTTTTAAAAGATTATATCAAAAACTAATTAGATTTGCCTGAATACGAACCACTCTCTGTACTAATCTTAATATCATCACCTACTTTTATGAACATAGGTACTTGAAGTTCGAAACCTGTCTCTACCTTAGCTAATTTGGTAGCACTGTTTGCAGTATTACCCTTAACAGCATCCGATGTTTCAGTAACTTTTAATACAACATTAGGAACCTCTTTGATATTTAAGATCTTACCATTGTACATAAGTACTAATGTAGACATACCCTCTTTAAGGAAGTTAACATAGTCACCAATGGTATCCTTAGGAATATTGATAGTCTCGTATGTCTCAGAATCCATAAAGTAGGAACCACTACCATCAGAATACAAATATTGCATTTCCTTAGTCTCAGGTTCAATATGTTCAACCTTAGCACCAGATTTAATAGTCTTAGTACTTTGGTTACCAGTTTCCATAGATTGTAATCTCATGATTATTAATCCACCCTGTCTTCCTTGTGTTTTTAATTGTCTATCCAAAATGTAATATATTTTATTCTCTTCTAGAATGTACATTCCTTTAACTGGTTGATTTGTTAATGGCATATTAGTATTTATTAAAATATTTAGGAAATGCTGTATTAGAGTCGTTTCTGGCGTAATTCTAACACAAAAAGTTATTAAATCCAAGACGACACAATAGGGAATTTTTTAAATGGTTGCGGGGGTTGGACTCGAACCAACGACTTTCAGGTTATGAGCCTGACGAGCTGCCACTGCTCTACCCCGCGTTAACACAGTAATAGGGATTATACTACATACAACAACATAATCCAAACTTGAAAATCTACACCCCTTGTACCACAAGCTCCTCCCACTGTTGAAAAATACTCTTCTCAGCCTCAATCGGCTTCTCACTTAAAATACTATCCAATCTCTCCTTTGCAGTCTCCAGTAAAGACTCAGGAATAACAAATACCAGATCCTTCTTTCCTGAGAAATTCAACCTATCCCTAGCCTCTACCTCAATATATTCAGGAGACTGCATATTCTGTAGTTGCGTAGCCAATACCAAGTTAGTAACCCTCAAAGTCTCTACCTCCTTACGTGCATTCTCTAAGATATTTACTTTTTGTATAGTAATGTCTATAGAGTGTATGACATTATAAAGAAGAAACACCGAAATCAGTATGAACCCTATTTTTACAAAAGAATTCCCCAAAACAGCAGGAGCCATTGTCCTCTTAACCTCTCTTCTAGGCAAACCATTTGATCTATATGATACTTTGTCCATAGAAATATTATAAAACAGAGAGAAATATTAAGAAAGTTATTATCTAACCCATATAGATATATTATTGCCCTTCCTCTCTAGTAATGATATAATTTCCCTATAGACATAGATACTATTAATAAATTAAAGGTATAACACAGTGGGAGCAATAAATAATCCAAATTTCGAGGAAAAAAGAAGTAAGTTTATAGGTGATTTAAGATCCAAAGGTAGATCTGAAG
>JAHISI010000039.1 GCA_018818345.1 Patescibacteria group bacterium
AGATTAATTCCAAAAAATGCCCAACCAAAATAGTTAAGTAAATTCCAAATACCCATTACAAGATATGCTTCAGCCTTACTCCAACCTACATAAACTTCGCTATTTCCAAATACTAATGTTAGAAGCAAAACCTGTATACCAAGAATAAAGAATGTCCTAAAAAATCGTACAAATATCTCTCCCTTGTATGTATTACTTTTTTTAATACTTGCTCTAAGGTTTAAGAACCATATTCTTACATATCTCCATATTGTTGTTCTATATCCCTTCTGCGGCATATTTTTTTATGGATATTTTAAAAAGAATCGAATAGAGAATGTACAAAGCAATTAGCCAACAAATTGCTATTACAAATCCAATTCCAATATCATAGTTAGTCATTCTTCCAAGCAATATCTCAATTGGGAAAGAGAGTGTATATCTAAATGGTAGTACTTGTACCGTAAACAAAGCTAGCAGTGGTAAGGCCACAAACGGAATATATTCTCCTGAGAATGTTGCTGCAATATTGTTGTAGAAGATTCTCATTCCTTCCATATTTTTGTTATAAAAGGCTATCAATGCAAAAATATTTCCTAAGAGGAAATTAATCAGGAAACCAATAGCTATCGCAACCATTCCCAAGAAAATCAGATATGGATTGAAATCTACAATCCAGAATCCTAATCTATTCGTAATATACATGCCTAAAACGAATGCTGGGACAGATACAATTAGTCTAAAGAGATTTGAACCTAAATTGCTTCCTAAATATTCAGTAAGATATGACATGGGTTTTAGCAGTGAATTTGAAAACTTCCCATTCAAGATTTGCTGTACCCCATTGGCCGGTGTTATATCCTGCATAAGTTTACTCACTAATATCATCAAGACGTAATAGGTAATCACATACCCTTGATCCATGCTTCCTGTGATCTTTGCCGATGCACTCCATACAAAACATAGGCCTGCCATCTTTACAATGTCCGCAATGATCCATACCACTAATTGTTCTTTGTGCATAAATTCTTGAGCAAAGAACATCTTTGTTATTCTCTTAAGAATATTTTTGAAATTACTCTTTTGGTTTATTTTTTCTTTCATCTTCTAGTTCTTTTACTTTCCACATAAATATCTTACTTTTATCTCTTGCACTTGGATAGTCTATACAAAAACTGTATGCCATTTCTAATATGGCTCTTGGTTTTTCTTTAGCCCACTTGATATACATTGTTGCTCGCTTCTTGTCATCTAACTTTCCTGCTAATCTTAACCCATACATTTGATATTCAGTAGATATGTACTTATGTTTGTTATCAAATAGTTTGTTAGGATTAGTGGCTAATTTCTTTGTATCAAAGAGTGTACTCTGTGGTGTAGTAGTTTCATCAGCTTTTTCTTCAGCTCCTTGTTTGATTTGTTGTAATAGATCTTTGATTGATTCCATATGTTAATGATATCAGAAATATATATATTGTTTTAGATTGACCGATAGAAATTGTTATAGTACACTATTGGGGTAGCTCTTTTAGAAATTATTTTAAAATTTTCGATGACGGATATTAGAATATTGTCATCTTATGGTCGCTTTAAGGTGTGCGTGTCGCTCTGAAACTCCTTGTTTGGTAGTTGTATATATTTTTACAATACCAAGAGCACACAGACATGCACACCGACCATTAAAATTGAAATTTTCTCGCTAATGAGATAACACGCCGTCATTAGCTTGAGGTGTCCGCTATCGGTATAGCATTAGGGCTTGATCCCCTAAACCATGAGGGTTCGAATCCCTCCACCTGACTTAGTTCTTTTGTTCCTCGTTAGCTCAGTGGTCAGAGCGGGTGATTGTAATCACTAGGTCGCGGGTTCGAACCCACGCACGAGGAGCCAAATATAGTCCAATCCTTCTTCTTGCACACTATGTGCATACTCATAAGAGTATAAGGAGAAGAAGGATTGGTTAACAAATTTCCAAGCTGTTCCAATTGACCTATAACTAGATTAATAATATAATTCTCTCGTACTAACAATACTTTTTGTCTTTTTCTATCTTATAACTTAATGGAAAAGTATCTGACTTGTCCTCAGAATATATGGGTTCGAATCCCGTAAAGATAGTTGAAGATACTGGATAACTAGAAAAAGCGAGCATTTGTCTTGGTCGAGTTTTTTCTAGCCCAGTAACAAAGGCCAATTCTTATCTTTCACTGCTTTACGAGAATTGGCCTTTTACTTCTTTTCCTCTTTCTTAACCGTTTCCTTGAATTTGACTTTGTTCTTGTATATCTCCTTTGTAGTATTATCTACCTCTATTCTCATCTGTGGGAAGAAAGTACCTTCTCTACCAGAAATATCTTC
>JAHISI010000040.1 GCA_018818345.1 Patescibacteria group bacterium
ACTATGTTAAATATACGGAGGTTTTTGTATTTATCCATTTTTAAAAGAATCAATTTAAGATATTTAAATATATATAATTAGGTGAAGTGATGCAAGAGATTCATGTATAATGAAGGTTATGCAAAACGATGCATCCCTATTACAACGAATTGTTAATGAAAATGGTATTGAATCATTCGCTTTGGATCTGGACAATACCTTTTTACATACATCAGATTATTACAAATCTCATGAGTATATGCTAAGCCTTGAGTTTTCAAAAAGGATCAAAACTTTGTCAACGCCAGATGATTTTGCAGAGGAAATGGCTGTGATTTTAAAGAGGCAATATTCTGATAGACATGGAAAACCAATTCTTGTTGCTAAAAGATATGAATTGGCATTAGCGGAATTTTTACAAAAAGGTGTAGAAGAAAAAGATCTCAAAAGGATAGAAGAATTCTATCGTGATTTCTATACCAAATGTCCAGAAGTGATTGATGGAGCTATAGAAGTTTTAGGAATGATGATGGATTTGCACTTACCATATATATTTAATTCAAATGCACAGGATGGTTGGACAAAAGCGAAGGTTATTGTTTTTGAGGAATTATTAAAGATTGAAAGCATACCGTACAATGCTGTAGAGATAGATAAGGAGAAGGATGCTCAGAGTTGGATAGATTCGGTTAAGAAGATTAACGTATCTATAGAAAATTCATTGGTTATTGGTGATAGTCTTAGAGCGGATATTCTTACGGGTATAGAAGCTGGATGTAGAAATTTAGTTTGGATTGAAGGAGATTTAAATAAAATACCAGAAGAGATAAAGGAAGAGAAGGATATTCATATATGGTGTGTAGATAGTGTGAAAGACCTTCTCTAAACACCCCACTATCTATTTCTAAACATCTGTGTTATCATCAACGCTGTTTGATGTAGATGTAAGCGAAATTAATGAGACCCTATGAGGTTAACAATATTTTATTTTCGGTTTGTCTATATAAACTGAAAACTAAAATTAATTGTTAATCACTGTTATGGAAAACAGGTATAAATCATACGGGCATAGTCGACCAAGTCGATTTTCCCCAAGAAGAAGTTACGGAAGAAATACTAGAAAAAGTTCTGGTATAAGTACAAATCAATACATAGCGAAAGCTGTTGTAAATGAGACATCCAACATATATGTTACAGATGCCCTTTTTAACGACTTTAATTTAGACCCAATACTTCAAAAGAACGTATTGAGTAAGAGATACACAATCCCTACTAAGATTCAGAATGAAGCTATTCCTGCCATATTGGCTGGAAAAGACATTCTTGGTATAGCAAGTACAGGATCTGGTAAGACAGCAGCATTTTTGTTACCGATGATAAACAAATTTTTAAACGATGGTACACAAACATGCTTAATAGTTGTCCCCACTAGAGAACTGGGTAGTCAAATACAGGATGAATTCAGAGAATTAGCAAAAGGTACTAACCTTAAATCAGTATTAATTATTGGTGGTAAGAGTATCAGGGATCAGATGTATATCTTAGACAAGAGACCACATTTTATCATAGCTACACCGGGTAGATTAAAAGATATCTATGACAGAAGAGGTGTAAACTTAGGTGAAGTAAACAACGTGATACTTGATGAAGTAGATAGAATGTTAGATATGGGTTTCATTGATGATATTAGATATATCATCGACAAGCTTGATACTAACAGACAGTCACTATTCTTCTCCGCAACTATGTCTTTTAAGGCAGAGGCAATTGCTAACTCCTTGCTAAAGAACCCTGTAAAGGTTGAGATTGAATCTCAGTCTCCTCAGCATAATGTTGATCAAGATGTTATTAGAGTTGATGGTAGTAAGAGAAAGGAAGAAGTTCTTTTAGATTTACTATCTAAGGAAGAATTCAAGAGAGTATTGATATTCACTAGAACTAAGCGAAATGCAGATAAGTTATCGGATTATCTCTATGACAAACGATTGCATGTAGATGCATTACACGGGGACAAGAGACAGTCCCAAAGAACTAGAATTATTGATGGATTTAAGAGAGGTGACTTTAATGTATTAATTGCAACAGATGTTGCTTCTAGAGGATTAGATGTAAACAACATTACCCATGTAATCAATTATGATGAACCTGAGTGTTATGAAGATTATATCCATAGAATTGGTAGAACTGGTAGAGCTGGAAAGAAGGGTTTTGCACTTACATTCATAGATAGATAAGATAACAAGCCTGGCCGTACTGTAAACCCTTAGTACATCAATGACTATATGGGCAAAATGCTCAGATTTAATCTTACTAGAGGCTTGGAAAATTGAAGATTTATCTCCCTACTAATCCTTTAATATACTCGCAAGCAGCATAGATCTCTGTTGATTTTTGGGTTAACCCAGGTCTCCTATTCACTTCCAATATATAGTTCTGACCAGTATCTTTGTCTGTTACTACATCTACACCAGCCCATTTAAGCCTTAAAGCTTTAGCAGATCTAATAGCAATATCAATAACATCATTAGGAACATCCTGAATATTAATGAAGTCTTCACTAGCACCAAGTGCTACATTATTCCTAAACTTGTCTGTTACCCTGGTCCTCTTACATACCGAAGTAGATTCACCATTAGCTATAACAACTCTGTAAT